>QKGY01000347.1 GCA_003250235.1 Desulfuromonadaceae bacterium | reverse complement strand
TGCCGATGTGGATATCGTACTGACCGAAGGGTTCAAGAAGAGCGGCATGCCCAAAATCGAAGTTAACCGTCAGGCACGCAGTGAAAAACTTTTGTGCCGCGGCGACGAGTTTGACCCGACCCTGATCGCGGTGGCTTCCGACAGGGTGCTGGAGCTGGACGTGCCGGTTTTCGATCTCAACGACGCCGAAGGGATCTGCGATTTTATCGTGGCGCGTTTTCTGGGATAACTGCAGGCCTATGGGATCGGCACGATTGGGGTAACAGAAAATCTTGCGGGGGATCGTCAAATGACGATCCCCTTTTTTCGTAATTGGCCTTTTCGCTCAGGATACCGTCGTATCCCCGTGACGGGTGAATCCGGTGAGGGGAACGGATTTTCTGACTGCAGGCGGCTCGCATACGGGTATGGCGGGACCTTTTTGAGCGATTCCCGTTTCGGCCGTGATTGGTCTCCGCTGAAAATCCTTAGGTGGTCTGATATTTGCTTCGTTAATGCCGGATAATCATACGTGATTAATGATTGAGGGGGGGGGTAGGTTCCCTCTCAGGGAGCGCAGGGGCAGGGATTTTCATGGCGGTAAGCATTCGCGGCAAATTGTTTCTCGGCTTTCTGGCGGTAGCGGCTCTGGCGGCGACTTCGGGTTTCTTCGGCCTGAGCGCCAGCCGCCAGATCGTCGGCTATTTCGAGGGGGGGGAGAGTCATTTTCGCTCCAACGTAGCGGCGGCTACCGAGGTGGCCAGTTATGTCAAACGCCTGGAGAGCCACCTGATCATGTACCTGGTCCTGCACGACACCGTGGACCGGCAGAAGGTGTTTGCCCGCTACAAATCGCTCAACGAAAAACTCGACCTGCTCGAAAAACAGGTCGAGAACCCCGAAGCACAGCGCCTCCTGGAAATCATTTTTTTGAGCCGTGAAGAGGTACTGCGCCTGTCGAAGGCCCTGATCCTTGTTCACGACGAGGAGTTGGATGAGAAGAACGAATTTATCCTGGCCCGCCATAGCCTGGAGTTGCGCAACCTGAGCGATGCCGTTTCCAAGGTTGCCGAGAACGCGCTGCGAATCGCCTATCTGGAAACCAATTTTCTCAACAAGCAGGAATCGATCACCGCCGCCACCGCCTTGTCCAGTTTCTCCAAAGAGGCCGAGAGCAGCCTGCTGATGTTTCTGTCTCTGGGGTGCGAGGAGGATCGGGAACAGTTTTTTCACTATAACCAGTCTCTCAAGGAAAATATCGATCTGCTCGATGAGCGGGTCAAGGATCCAAAGGCCCGGGAAATGCTCGACCAGATTATGGACTCGGAGAGGGAGATGTTCCTGTACGGTCGGCAACTGGTCGAAAATCGGGATGCCGGGGTCACCAACGGGCAGTTCGACTACCACCGCGACGCCGAGCTGCTGCGCAACTTCCATCTCATGACCTCGCAAATCCGGGCACTGGGGGTCGATCTGGCCAATTTCGAGGTCGGCCTCGAAAGCCAGTTCAAGGCTAAAGCCATCGAAAAGGCGAACAATATCACTGCGTTGATTTTCGTCGTGGTGTTGGCGGTGATTTTGTTGGCCCTGAGTTTGGGATATGTGGTCTCCAATTCCCTGTCGCGGCGGCTGGAAAAACTCAAAAATGCCGTTGTCAGCATCAGGGGCATCTCAGAACCGAAATCCAGGTGGAACAGTCGGATGAGATCGGGGCCCTGGCCGGGGCCATCAACCTGATGGCCAGAGACCTGCACCATACCCTGGTTTCCCGAGGGTATGTGGAAAACATCATCAACTCGATGATGGATATGCTGATCGTTTTCTCCCCCGATCTGAGCATCCAGGTGGTCAACCGCTCGACCCTTGCCCTGCTCGGCTTTACCGAGAAAGAACTGCTCGGCCAGTCCATTATCGAGGTGGTGGGCGTCGATTTCTCGGAGATGATATCCACGAACCTGTTCCGGGTGGGGTTTGTGTCCAATATCGAGCTGAATTTTCGCTGTAAAAACGGCGAGATCATTCCGGTGCTTTTCTCGGCTTCGGTCATGCGGGATGCGGATCGCGCCATTCAGGGGGTCGTCTGCGCCGCCCGCGATATGACCGAGGTCAAAAAAGGGGAGCAGGAGAGGGCCCGTCTGCAGGCTCAGCTGATCCAGGCCCAGAAGATGGAAACCATCGGCACCCTGGCTGGGGGCATCGCCCACGATTTCAATAACATCCTGACGCCGATTCTCGGTTTCAGCGAAATCTGCCGCGGGGAGGTCGACCCCAAAAGCCGGGCCTGCCAGTGCCTCGATCATGTGATCAACGCGGCGAAACGCGCCAAGAACCTGGTCCAGCAGGTTCTGACTTTCAGCCGCCAGACCGAGGACAAGAGACGGCCTCTGGCCCTGGAGCAGGTGGTCAACGAGGCGGTGGAGCTGTTGAGAGCGTCCCTCCCCAAAAAAGTGGGCATCCGTCAGCGAACGACTCCGGGCCTTCCTCTCGTGATGGCCGATCCCACCCAGATTCATCAGGTCCTGATGAACCTGGGCGCCAATGCCCTGCAGGCCATGCCGGGGGATGACGGCGATCTGGAGGTGGATCTCGACCAGGTCGAGGCGGATAAGGCGCTGGCGGAGTCCGTCTCCGGCATGAAGCCGGGAACCTATCTGCGCCTCAGGGTCAAGGACAGCGGGCAGGGGATGGATGCAGAAACCTTGAAGCGGATCTTCGAACCGTTTTTCACCACCAAGGATATCGGAAAGGGAACGGGCCTGGGGTTGTCCGTGGTGCATGGCATCGTCACCAGTCACGGCGGGTATATCGTGGTGGAGAGCGAAGTCGGCAAAGGGACAACGTTCACGATTTATCTACCGGCCGTATCCACGCCGCAGACGGTCGAGGAGGCTTCGCTTTACGATCTGTCCCTGGGACAGGAGCGCATCCTGCTGGTGGACGATGAGGAGATCGTGCTTCTGCTGATCGGAGAAATGCTCGAACCGCTGGGATACCGGGTCACCCCGTTCAACACTCCGGAAGAGGCTCTGACCGCTTTCGCCAGCGAGCCTAACGCCTATGACCTGGTGATCACGGATTTGTCCATGCCGCGCAAGAGCGGGCTGGACGTTGCGCGGCGCATGAAAAAGGCGCGCCCGGATATCCCCATTATATTGCTGACGGGCTATGTGGGGACGGTATCGCGGGAGGAGAGCGCGGCGGCCGGCATCCGGGATTTCGTGATGAAACCGGTGGTGGCCAAGGATCTGACCATGGTGGTGCGGCGCGCTCTGTCCGGGGGGGAGTCCAACGTGATGGGAATCTAGGGCTGCACGGTTTGCCGCTGCCCCCAAAGGGATTACTTCTTACGACGGAACACATCCGTCTTGAGGCTGGAAACCCGGTCGAGAAACAGAAACCCGTCCAGATGATCGAGTTCATGCTGGATGGCCACGGCCTCAAAGCCGCTCGCCTGGATGACCTTCTCTACGCCTTCGCGGTCGAGAAACTGCACCACCACACGCTCTGCCCGGCTCACGTTGCCCGTGTAGTCGGGCACGCTCATGCACCCTTCCCGCATGGTGCTGCACCCTTCCTTCTCCAGGATCGCCGGGTTCACCATCACCAGCTGCCCATGGTTGTTGTCCCTGCCGAGTTTTGATTTCGATACGTCCACAACGACCACGCGACGGGTCACGCCGATTTGCGGGGCGGCCACGCCGACGGAATGACCGGCGTCGACCATGGTGTCGACAAGGTCCTGGATAAGGGCTTTGACGCTGTCGTCCAGGGTCTCCACCGCGTCGCACACCGTTTTGAGGATCGGGTCGGGATAGAGGATGATGTCTCTGACGGCCATGGGCTACAACTCTACCGGGGTGATGGAGCGGACGGAGATGTCCACCTGCAGCTCGTCCTTGAGCCCGGCCATGATCGCACGAAGATCCTCTTCGGTCTGCCCCTCGGGCAGGAGGGCTTCGAGCATCATGACATAGACAGGGCGATCTTTCGTGCCGACGAGCTTGGTGTTGAGGTCGGTGATATTGATCCGGCGGGTGGAAAGCTCGCGGGTGACGCGGTAGACGATGCCGGGCTTGTCTGAGCCGTACACGGAGATCATGCAGATCTCGCCGCGCAGGTCGGGGTGAAGTTCGCCGCCGGGTTTGAGCATACGCACAAAGACCGAGAGTCCCCCCTGTTCGATCGCCGAAAAGGCGTCGATGAAAGGCTCTTTGCCGCCGATCTCCTGACTGGAGACGATAAGGATCATGGCGAACTGCCCGCCAAGGAGGGTGCAGCTGGAGTCGGCGATGTTGCATCCGAGTTGGTAGAGCACCTCGGTCACTTCCGCAACGATGCCGGGCCGGTCACGGCCGATGATGGTCAGGGCGAAATGGTTCATGGTGTCCTCCCTCGCGATGATCAGGTCTTCAATGCGGTGCACAGGAAATTTTTTTAACATGAAAGGGCTCCCGTAACCAAGCGATTTGATGGCATGCGTTCTTCTTCTTTCGATATGGGGGACGGGAACAGGGTTTGCGCTGTTTGTATCCGTTTCGCGAGGGGCTTTGATTTTGCCGGCAAGAGGAGAGTTAAAAAAATGGCCTTCCAGATTCTGGAAGGCCATTGCATATAGGACGGCATTTATTTTCCCAGCCGCATGGAGGCTTGGAGAGATTTGCGCAAAAAGGCGCTATTTAAAGAAGACCAGGCCGCCGCTGCCATCCGAGACGTACAGACGACCATTGGCAATGACCACGTCGGAGGCTTCCGCTGCGGTGTTCAGTAGAGGAGGCACCAGTACGGGAGCGGTCGGATCGGTATAGTCGATCTTGACCACCCCGGCTTCGCCGAAGGCCACATAGAGCATCAGTTTGTCGTCGACCTGGGTGTAGTCCATCTTCACCGCGCCGCCGGAGACGGTTTCGTACCCGGGCACGTACTGCAGTTTGAACTGCGCCAGGGCTGCCGGCCGCACATCGTAGACCACGGTGCCGTCGAGCTCGCGCTTGAACAGGTCGGTCGGGTCGATGCCGTCGGGGACCGGGGCGATCAGGTCGCTCATGGCGTAGCACAGGACGCCGAAGCTGTCATAGGTGAAGTAGGCTTTGTCACCGATGATTTCCACGTCGATGGCCTGGCCGTCCGCCACGCCGAGTTCGCCGTTTTCGAACTTGATCGGTTCAAAGACCTTGATGATCTGCATGTTGTTGATATCGGTGACGTCGACGATGCCGACGCCGGTCGGCCCGCAGGCGATGGCCGCATAACGCTTGCCGCTGGCCGGATCGATCCACAGCTCGATGCCGGAGGCGGTGCCGAGCAGCGGATCCGCCTGGGCGTAACCGATGTTGCCGACAAAGAAGCCGCTGTTGGCACTGGTCGGATCCTTGGTGATGTCGTAGAGGGTCAGACCGTTGGAGCCGTCCGCCACATAGGCATAGTTGCCGACGAATTCGACGTCATACGCCTGGTCCTGATAGTTGAACGCCTTGACCACGCCCCAGTCGGCATTGTGTTCGAAGCTGTCCTCGAGGAACAGTTTGATCAGGAGCGGGGCGCCGACCTGGCCGAGGCCGCTTTCCACGCCGCTGATGGGGACGCGGCGCATGCCGTTGCCGACACACAGAGCCCAGGTGAACTGACCGGACGGATCGATGACGTTACGCACGGTATGGGAAGCGGGGTAGATCAGCTCGCCGTTGACCAGTTCCGGGTACTCGTCCTGCAGGGTGTTGGCGATCAGATGAACCGCATCGGTGGGATAACCGTTATCATCGGTGATCTTCCAGGCGCTGATGCCGTGCGGGCCGTCGGAGAGGTAGAGGGTGTTGGCGGTGACGTCGAGGCCGGCTGCGTGGCCGACCGCGATGGTTTGGGTGGCGCTGCCGTCGGCCGCGGCGCCTATTTCATCGGTTGTCGGGATGTAAACGCTGATGGTGAAACGGTCCGCCATGAGTTCCGCGGCGATGTCGACCACGTCAACCATGACGAAACCGCCGGCGCCGGAGCACTCCAGCACGTCGATCTGACCGGGCAGGGTCACATCGATGGCATCCATCATGTCCAGGGTGTAGCCATGACCCTTGAGTTCGCGGGTTGCGAGCAGGCAGGGGCTCTGGTAGAAGGCCCAGGGGAGGGATTCGTTGTCGAGAGGATCCCAGGCCGCCATGTCGTAGCTGGTGACGTCTTCAAATTCCGGAACATTGTTGTTGGGGATGCCGTCGGTGTCGTTGTTGTAGGAATCGAGCGGACCATGCCACAGCTCGGGACTCGCGGCGTTTTCCAGAATCACCAGACCGGCAAAATGATCGGTCAGATAGACCAGGTCGCCACGCACCTTGACGCCGGTGACGCCGGATTCCTTCAGCATGCCGGCCCCTTCGTAGGGCAGGAGGCTGGAGGAGTCGGACAGGGTGTCATAAGGACCGTTGGCCATAACCGCCGGGAAGAAGCCAAGGAAGGTCCCCTCAAGCATAGTGCCGGCGGTAGCGGTTTCGAAACCGGTGACGTCAACGGCTATCACGCCGCCCAGGGAATAGGCCGCGTAGGCGATGGTGCGGTCGCCCTGCTGGGCCACGTCGACGCCGATCGCTTCGTAATACCACTTGCCGTCGCGTTCCATGTCGGCCCACGGGGTCGGTTCATCGGTGCCGGTCCCCTTCATGACGACGGTGATTTCATAGTTGACCTGACGGTAGTCGGGCATGCCGGTGAAATCGTCGAGGAACAGGTCGCCGTTCGCATCGGAAGAAACCGATTGGGTGATGGCCATGGCACCGAAATAATCCTCGGTGCGGGCTTCATCGGTGTACAGGTTGTAACGGCCGATCTGGGTCAGCGAGGCGGGGTCGAAGATGCCGATTCCCAGGGCGCCGAGGCCACAGAACAGTTTGCCGTTGACGATGGAGAGGTCGACCGGACCGCCCCAGGCTTTTTCGCCTGCGTACTGCACGGTGCACTGCTCCTGCTCGATCTGCAGCGTGCCGTCCGCTTCACGGACGTTGCCGAAGACATTGGCCAGAGAGGTCTTCTGCAGGCCGAAGTCATGGTTGGCGATATACAGGTCCGTCCCGTCGCTCACCAGGGAGGCGATGGTCGAGGAGAGGCTGGAGAAGACGTTGTCATACAGGATGGACCCGCCGGTTTCGGTATAGGTCACCCCTTCAATGATGTAATTGACCGGCAGGATGTTTTCCAGAACCATGGCGGTCGGATCGGTGATGTTGACGACGCTGATACCGGCTCCGCCGGTGGCGACGAGGGCGTAGATCTGCCCGCCGAAATTGACGATTTCGATGTCGTTGGCAAAGGCCGGCAGGGTGATGTCATACGCGGCACCTGCGGTCATGCCGACGGTGGTGGCACGCAAGGCGGTTCCAAGATTGAAAAGGCACCATTCGGCGCCGCCATATTGGAAGCGGGCAACCGCCGTGCTCGCTCCGCCGATCTGTACGTTTGGCCCGGGGTACTGCACGATGTCAACGGGCTGCACGGAGACCGCAACCGTCTGGCTGACCGTGGCGGTCGCGTCGCTTATTTCGAGGGCAAAGACCAGTTCGCATTCGGCGGCTACTTCAAGGCTGCTGACGTCAGCCTGAGCGCTTGTCGCCGAGAGGGCAATCAGGGGAACCTTGGGCCCGCCGACCTGGGTCCAGCTAAAGGCGGAAGGGGTCCCCTCGATCAAGGCTTCCAGAGTAAGGGTGGTGCTCGAGGCTTCGATCAGCGTATCCGGGGAGGCGCTGAGGGCCGTGATGGCCAGCGACGCCGAAAGAGGATTCAGGGCAAAGTCCGTGGTGGTGGTCTGTCCGACCTCCACGCTGGCGGTTTCCATGGCCGCCGCATAGCCGTCGGCCAAAACGCTCAGCGTATAACTGCCGGCCGCCACGTCCAGGGTATATTCTCCCGCCGCATCGGAGAGGATGCTGTAGCCTCCGTGGTCCGTCGACACCGAGGCTCCGGCGACCGCCAATCCCGTGGTGGCATCGGTAACGGTTCCGGTCAGGGTCCCGGTTGTCTCGACCGCGGGAGAGAGGGCGAAATTCAGGATGGTGGTGGTGCCAGCCTTGATGGTGGCGGCAAAGCTCTGGCTCGCATATCCCGCGGCGACGACCGTGACCGTGTAGTCTCCCGCCAGGGGGGCCATGGAATAGGAGCCTTTGGTGTTCGTTACCGCCGTGAAGGTGCCTGCAGAGCCAAGGGCCGTGACAGAGGCTCCGACGATGGCGGTGCGTGTGCCCGCGACCGTCACCTTGCCGGTCAGAAGCCCGGTTCCGTCGGGGACCGGGGAGGGTTTTGCCGCCAGAACGGAACCGGCGGTAAACAGGATGAGAATAACAACGATCAGATGAGCCCACCTCGAATGGTTGAAAAACTTGTTCATTTACATATCTCCTTGCCGTGCAAAATAAGAATACAAAGGCATTCCCGCGGCGCCGACGACGAGGCGCCTACAATCCTGGGGGCATGGGGTCGACCTCCTTTCTCCCCTTGAAGGATCAGCATGGCATGACGGCATTACATACGGTCCCTCGTTGACGAGACGAAAGGGACCCCAAAAGGGAATAATATCCATATCGGGTTGACGCCCGGGACACGAATGCTTCGGGCTAACCCTATGTGGCGTTTGCGTCGACGTGATGTGAAGGTGGAGATGTCGGCGTATTCTGGCAGTCAGGCAGGTGGTTTCTTCCGTGAAGCTAGCAATACTATTGAGCAAAAATTAGTCCAAAATAATTAACAATATAAAATTAATATGCGCTTATTTTTAAAATACGGTAATAGGGAGGGAATTCCCGCGCCCGTCCTCCCTCAGGGTTCATGAATGACTTATGCGCGGGATCTCTGGTTTGGGGGATTTTACGCACTTCTGGGGTGAAGTAGGGGGTTTTCCCCCATTTTTTAGGTGGGAAATGGGGGTTTAGGGAGGGTCAAGTACGGGAGCGTTAGGGGCTTTTTGCAGACGGCTAACGCAGTCGGGCTGTTGCTTTTCGGGATGTGTTGCCCACTGTGTGTATCCTGCGGGTATACGGAACAGGCGTTCGGCAACCTCCTCGCGGTGCCCGTCCTGCCAGGAAACACGGGATGGCGGGTCTGGTGTTTCCCAGCGAAGAGGTATTCCGGGCGTCGAGGCGGCTTCCCAGAGGATGCCCTCGTAACTCCTGCCCCGGGAGTCGATGCGGACCTTATATCGGTGCGCAGCCATTCCCTCCAACGTATCATCCCGACCTGCGTCATAGCTGATACGGGTCTGGGGATCAAAGAAATGCGGGGTGACCACGTTGAGGTCGGTAAGAGCGTACTGGCGGAATTTCATCTCCGCGGGGATCAACAGGGCGGCCCGCCCGGTGCCGTAATCGACGATCAGGACCGAAGCGAGTCGCCCGCCCAGAACCTCGATGCGCAGACGTGTTCCCGCCTGCCATATCCGCGACGTGGTAACCATCCCGTTTCGTTCGGTAAGCATAGTGGCGGTATAGGCGGTCACCATCGGTTCCGTCTGCCCCCGGCCCGGAAAAGCCAAGCCAAGGAAGGTCAGCAGCATCAGGAGACACGGTGTATAAAATCTGGCGACAGAACAGGACGTCGTTGGCCGGTTCATCGTGGGTTCCTGGGAAAAGAGGTCCCCGCGGTGTGCCGCGGGGACGATATCAAGCCAACATTCTAAGGGACTCAGATTTCCATGTAAAAGGTGTTGCCGCGATCCGACGTGACGTCGGTCGCCGGGGTATTGTTGAGGGGTTTCTACCAAATAGTTGCTGTGCTGCAGGATGAAATTGCCTAAGGCCTCCTTGATGGAAACGGGTCGCCGGAGGTGTACAGAGGCATCTTCACGCAGACAGGTCGTTACAAAGGGACTCCTCCTTTCTTCGCCTGAGTCTGGACAGAGTTTGGACCCTGCTCTCGAAGGCAACGGTCCTTCAAAGAGCAGGAGGTGTGCCAAGGTTAGGGAGGAGTAATGAGCGGAGATTATATCGGAGGGCATGCAGGACAGACGGAAAGATTGATTTAACCTTGCGACCCCGCTGGAATATCAAACGTTTTTCAACGGATGGAGAGCGTGACTCGTTTCGGAAACAGGCTGCTGAGTAAACCGGCTCAGGGAGAAGTGGAGCCTTCGAAAAAAGGAAATTCAAGGGTGTCTAGAAGGAATCGTCGCTCCGGGGAAATAAAAAATAGGGGGAAAATGCGCTTAGCAAAAACTAATGTGGATGATTTCGCCCTTAGGAGGTCTTCCCTTTAAAAAAATGTCCGCATCGCCAGCGGGGAGCGTGGCGATGCGGACATGAAAGAGCGCGGTGGGGAAAATCCTGCCACGGGAAAGGCTCTACAACGTTCCCCGTCGCGTTAAAGACACGATCTGCCCGCCGACAGGAATCCGTCTTACTTCTGAGCGGTTTTGCGGGCAAGTTCCTCTTTTACCAGCGCTTCGAGCCCTTCCAGATTACGGTCCCGGGCGAAAAGGCCGTTGACGAAAACGGCAGGGGTACCCCGCACGCCGGCATCCCGGGCGTCGACGATATCCTTCTGGATCTTCATCTGCAATGCCGGGTCAATCCTGTCCTTTTGAAACTGCTCCATGTTGAGGCCGACCTGTTGGGCCACGGCGTTGATCACCTCGGGGCTGAGTCTCTCGCTGTTGGCGAACAGGGCATCGTGCATTGGCCAGAATTTCCCCTGCCGGTCGGCGGCAAGGGCCGCCAGGGCCGCCGGATAGGCCTGGGGGTGGCGGTTCAGGGGGAAGTTCTTGAACACCAGGCGAATCTGGCCGGGGTACCGAGCCAGCAGTTGCTCGATGACGGGAGCCAGCCGGGAGCAGTAGGGGCACTGAAAATCGCTGATGACGACAACTTCCACCGGGGCGTCCTGCGGGCCGCGCGCCGGCGCTTCCCGGGTGTCGATGCTCTGGCGGTCGGACACATCGAGGATTTTCAGGGTGCGGTCCTGGCTGTTGGTGAGAAACAGCCGGTTGGCTTCCGGATCCAGGGTCATCCGGTCAAAATTCTTGCCGACCGGCAGCCTTTTTTCCAACACCCCCATGGGGGACATGACCCAGAGCTCTCCATCGCCGGTGAGAAGGTAGAGGCGGTTGTCCGTGGGCGACCAGACGACATCGAGCGGTGTCGCCTCCAGGGGGGCGGATTTCTCCGAGAGGATTTCGATCTGGGCAAAACCGGTGGATACCAGGACGACCAGCAGCAGAAAGGCCGTCAAAAGGAGTGAACGTCTTACGGTTGCATAGCTGAATTCTGTCATCGCGATCCCCGCACAGTATGATTGAAAATACCCCCGGAAGAGAGTGGCTCTTCCGGGGGAGAATTATAACATCAAATGTGGAACATGCAGGTGGCTCTTAGCGGCAGAATGCGTTTTTGGCGCAGCCGGAGTCGGCGCAGTCAATCGCCCCGTCACCGTCGTTGTCGATGCCGTCGGCGCAGGTGGTGAACTTGCCTTCAGGGCCGCAGACGCCTACGCCGGAGCAGTCGGAGTCCGCGCAGTCGGCATAGCCGTCGCCGTCGTTGTCGATGCCGTCTTCGCAGATCTCCGCAGGGGCAGGCTGGCAGTTGGCGGCAGCCGCGCAGTCGCTGTCGGCGCAGTCGACGAAGCCGTCGTAATCGTTGTCGGTTTCGTCATCGCACACTTCGGGAACCGGACCGGTGCAGGCGACGTCGTCGGAGCAGTCGGAGTCGGCGCAGTCGACGTTGCCGTCGCCGTCATTGTCGATGCCGTCGCTGCAGTGCTCCACCACAGGCTCAACAGCGGCCGGCTCGGGATAGTAGCGGATGACGAACTGGTTGGGGGTCGGCCAGCTGGTGTTGTCTTCGACGGTGATCCAGTAGTTCAGGCCCAGGTTGCCGAGGTCGTCGATGGAGCCGGTCAGATACGCGGGATACGCGGCCTGCCAGGCGGCGAGCAGTTCAGCGGAAACGGGCTTGGGCGTGCCATCGGAAGGATAGGGCAGGCCGGTTGCCGGATCGAGGCCTTCCTGGCTGCGGTAGGTGACCCAGGTGCCGTCGCAGTAGCCCTGCTCCATGATCGGATCGGTCACGATGAAGGTGCCCTGGCAGTTGGCCATCAGCAGGTTGTCGGTGTTGATGTCGCCGTCGTCGTCCCAGTAGTAGCCGTAGGGAACCATGGCGGTGTTGTTCCAGGCGCCGAACAGCGCTTCATAGTTGTCGGAGAGTTCGCCGGTGTGCATCTCGTCTTCGCTGGCGAGCAGCTCGAACATGAAGCGGGCGTTGGGATCGAAGTAACCGGTGGTCGGGTGGTATTTGTCGACAGGCCCTGCCAGACCCTGGGCGAACAGCGCGGACAGGGTATCTTCCTTCTGCAGGTACGAGGTGGTCTCACCCTGGAAATAGGTTCCGGTGGTGGTGGAGAAGCCCAGGCCGTCGCCAACCGTCGATTTGACGAACTGGCCGTTAACGATGAAACCGAGCTCGGCACGGAAGCCGTCCCACTGGACGTTGGTGCCGTCGGTGATTTTCTG
>QKGY01000168.1 GCA_003250235.1 Desulfuromonadaceae bacterium | reverse complement strand
CCCGCATCACGGCGAAAAAGGAGGTTTCAATTTGAACCCTTTATGCTATATATAAAGACCCTGTCGCCGGAGAACCGGCCTAATCCAATTAAATTATGTCAAGGGGGACAGCATCATGAGTGAAATTATCGATATCTATGCGCGCGAGATTCTCGATTCCCGCGGCAACCCGACGGTTGAAGTAGAGGTGTACCTCGAAAGCGGCGCTATGGGCCGGGCCGCCGTGCCCAGCGGCGCCTCCACCGGAGAGAGGGAAGCTCTGGAACTGCGAGATGGCGACAAAAGCCGGTATCTCGGCAAAGGGGTGACCAAGGCTGTTGACAACGTCAATGAAGTCATCTCCGAAGCGCTGATCGGCTGGGAGGCCTCGGACCAGGCAGGCATAGACCGCAAGCTCCTTGAGCTGGACGGTACCGACTTTAAGAGCAACCTGGGAGCCAATGCCCTTCTGGGCGTCTCGATGGCTTGCGCCAAGGCCGCCGCAGAAGAAGCCGGCCTGCCTCTCTATCAGTATATCGGTGGCGCCAATGCCAAAGAGCTTCCTCTGCCGATGATGAACATCATCAATGGCGGCGCCCATGCCGACAACAACGTCGATATCCAGGAGTTCATGATCATGCCGGCCGGCGCGGCTTCCTTCAAGGAAGCTCTGCGCATGGGTGCCGAAGTGTTCCATGCCCTCAAAAAAGTTCTCAAAGCCAAGGGCTACAATACCGCTGTCGGTGACGAAGGCGGGTTCGCTCCTGACCTCAAAAGCAATGAAGAAGCGCTACAAGTCATTATGGAAGCCATCAAGGAAGCCGGTTACCTGGCGGGCGAGGATATCCTGCTGGCTCTTGATGTCGCATCCTCCGAACTGTTCAAAGACGGCAAATACACCCTGGCCAACGAGGCCAAGCCGGTCAAGACCGCCGCTGAATTGATTGACTTCTACGAGGATCTCGTCAACCGCTATCCCATCATCTCCATCGAAGACGGCATGGCCGAAAACGACTGGGATGGATGGAAGCTTCTGACCGAGCGCCTCGGCAGCCGTATCCAGATCGTCGGGGACGACCTGTTTGTCACCAACACCCGCATCCTGAAAGAAGGGATCGAAAAAGGGATCGCCAACTCCATTCTGATCAAAGTCAACCAGATCGGCACCCTGACCGAGACCCTGGAAGCCATCGAGATGGCCAAGCGGGCCGGGTATACGGCTGTGGTTTCCCACCGCAGCGGGGAAACCGAAGACACCACCATTGCCGATCTGGCTGTGGCCACTAACGCCGGGCAGATCAAGACCGGCTCCCTGTGCCGAACTGACCGTATCTGCAAATACAACCAGCTGCTGCGCATCGAGGACGAACTTGATGAAGTGGCTCTGTTCAGCGGCAAAGGGGTGTTTTACAACCTTCGTAAAAAATAGACGGGATTTCTTTTTCGCGAACCACCAAAAAGGCCTGCGGTATCAACCGCAGGCCTTTTTTATTGAATGCCGGAAAGAATAAACCGCAACTCAGTTGCCAGGAACCGCAAAAACCTTGTAGGTACTCTTCTCTTTTTCGCGTGTGATTTTCCCGTTCCGGGTCATTTCCAGCAGCAGCCCCTGCATCGCTTTTTTATCCTGGTCAGGAAACAGGGCATAGAGATCCGTTTGTAACAACCCGGGTTTTTCCTTTATGGCAACCAGAATCCTATCTTCGAGAGAACGTTCCCTGACCGGCAATGGCTCCGGAGACGGAGAGGGTTTTATAGCGTCCTCTTTTTTCGATTGCGGCACCGGTGGTTTTACGTCAGGAGTTCTCTTCACCGGGGATGGCTTAGGTGTAACGGGACGAGACTCCCGTCGGATTTCCTCCTCGATGCCTTTAAGCTTTCTGACCCCGTAATACCCGGCAGCCGCTGCACCGGCAAAAAAAACCAGTATCCCTAATCCCATAATCCCTCCTCTCGGGGGTTATCTATCCCCCAGTTCATCCACGTACAAGGTGACGGAAGCCGCTGAGGAAACAGCTTCCTGAAGCAGGGCATCCACCCGGGCTCGTTCCAGAACCTCCTCCTCCAGCAACGCCACGGCCAACCGCTCCAGAACGTTCCTGTTTTTTGCGATAACGTCGTCGGCAGTCTGTTCGGCTGTTTTGATGATTTTTTCGATTTCCTGGTCGATCAGCCAGGCCATTTGTTCACTGAAAGTCTTTTCGGTAGCCAGCTTTCGGCCTAGAAACGGCTGTTCTTCACCACGACTGAAGGTAACCGGGCCGATCTTGTCGCTCATCCCCCACTGGCACACCATTTTTTCCGCCAGGTCAGTGACCTGTTTCAAATCATTTTGCGCTCCGGTCGAAACGACCCCGAAGACGGCTTTTTCCGCTGCGCGGCCCCCCAGGCTGACAGCCAGACGCGTCATCAGGTAATCGCGGTTGTAGTGATATCTGTCGTCGTCGGGCAGTTGTTGCGTGACCCCAAGAGCACGCCCACGCGGGATAATCGTCACCTTGTGAATCGGGTCGGCTCCGGGCAGAAGCTTGGCCACGATGGTATGACCCGCCTCATGATAGGCGGTGATCTTCTTCTCTTCCTCCGAAAGAAACAGCTTTCTCTCGGCTCCCATGAGAATTTTGTCCTTGGCCCGCTCGAGGTGTTGCATGGCAACCTGATCTTTGTTCTCCCGTGCCGCAATCAGCGCCGCCTCGTTCACCAGGCTTTCCAGATCCGCCCCGCACATTCCGGGGGTCCCTCGGGCAATGATCTGCAGGTCCACATCCTTGTCCAGAGGGACATTGCGGGTGTGCACACGAAGGATCGCCTCTCTCGCCCGCCAGTCCGGACGCTCCACCACAACCTGTCGGTCAAAACGCCCGGGCCTCAGCAACGCGGCATCGAGGACATCCGGCCGATTGGTGGCCGACATGACAATCACTTCTTCATGCGATTCAAAACCGTCCAGTTCGGCCAGAAGCTGGTTCAGCGTCTGCTCCCTCTCGTCGTTGCCACCCCCCAGCCCTGCCCCCCGGGCGCGGCCCACGGCATCGAGTTCATCAATAAAAATGATACTCGGCGCATTTTTTTTGGCATTGGTAAACAGATCCCGCACCCGGCTCGCACCAACCCCGACAAACATCTCGATGAACTGGGAAGCTGAAATCGAAAAGAAAGGCACACCAGCTTCTCCAGCTACCGCACGGGCCATCAGGGTCTTTCCGGTCCCCGGTGGGCCTACGAGCAGAACCCCCCGCGGCACCTTGCCGCCGAGACGGGCAAATTTTCTGGGGTCGCGCAGGAAATCGACAATCTCCATAAGCTCCTGCTTGGCCTCGTCGAGTCCGGCAACATCCTCAAAGGTTACCTTGGACTGCTCCTGCGAGTAGAGCTTCGCGCCGGACTTGGAGAAGTTGCCCATGAGGTTTCCCCCCATACCACCGCGCCCCCGCACTCCTTTGATGATGAACCACCAGATGCCAATAATGAAAATCCAGGGCAACAGGTACATAAGAACCTGGCTCCAGACCGAGGGTTCTTTCTCAGGCAGGACGACAACCTCTGTCTTAGCATCCTCCAGGTCCGTGAGCAGAGTCGGGTCCTGAAACGGCGTAAGCGTCGTCGAGAACCGGCTGTAACTCTGGGTTTCCGAAGGTTTCCCTTCCGTCACCGGGAGATCGATGGGTTTCTTGAATTCCCCCCGGATAGCCGTCCCCTGGAAGGTGACCTGTTTGATGTTGTCTGATGAAATCTCGGATTTGAAACGGCTATAGCTGATGTTGGCCGTTCGCTCCTGTTCCGGGGGAGCAAAATAGATCAGGTACGCGTTGAAGGCAAAAACCAGGAACATGAGGATGAACATTTGTCGCCAGATGGTTTTCGGCATGGGTTATCCTCAGGATGCAATACGGATGAAGGAAGGTGAGACGGAATCGCTACGCAGCAAAAAGGCGGCAGAAAAATCCGCCGCCTCAATCTCTGCCTGCCGCCGGTTATTCCTGCTCAGCCCGGAACCATTGTTCAAACCAGGTTCGATGATCTTTTTCAGCCAGGAGCTGAAGGTCTTTGGGCCCCAACCAGACACCGCCACACTGCTCGCACTTGTCCAGGGGGACACCGCGAAACTCCATGGGTTTGATAACATTGCCGCATTTGGGGCAGCGGTTTTTGCAGAGTTCGTGAATGAGCTCCTCACGCGCCTCCTGACGCATTTTTTCTATTTTTTCCTTCTCCTCCTTGTAAAAATAGCTGTTCTCAAGGGCTTTCTTACGCTCATTCCAAAGATCTGTCATAGCTCACCCCCTTAAAATCATTGCCATTTTCAACAATTATAACCAAGGGTGTCGCTTTGGCAAGAACGCGAGTGCGGGAAGACATGGTGCCTTACAGAAAACCTCACCAAGTAAGACGATAATGGCCAGCCCCGAAGGAGGCCCCCTTGCCGATATTCATCAGAGCACCCAGGTGAAGCACCCAATAGATCGAACGCAGGGTCTCTCCGCTCAGGCGGGTGGTTCCCACCACCCCGCCCAGATCGACCATGCCGGAGTCAGCTTCAAGAAATCGCCAGTCTTTCCATGTCAGGCGCGATTCGCCCTCTTCAACCCGTGCGGCCAGGGCAATGAGCTCCTGCGGGTCGTTAAGCACCTCAAAATCACAATGAGAGAACAGCATGGAGGTCACCCTTCGGAGGACAAAAGGGAATATGCGTGCAAAGGTCGGCTTAAAGAGCGGTTTTGCCCCGGAAATCAATCGGGCCGGGGAGACAAACTGTAGGGAAAGGGTATCCGGAATGAGGTTGATGCGGTCGAGTTCCCATGCTGCGGAAAAAAGAGACGGGGTCAGCATCCTGACTTTCTCTCCCTCTCTCCAGAACTCCTGGCGTTGCCCTGGAGCGGCCAAAGTGAAAGCCGATACGGGGGTAAACACTCCCTGCCCTTTGCAGATCCCCTGCCTACCCAAGGATTGAAGTGTCGTCAGAAAATCGCCGATGAGGGAAATGCCATCGCCCCAGAAAACAACCTCCATATCCAGATGGTCCCCCGGCTCAAACAAGCCGGCATCCTGCGGATTGCTGAGGATGGCAAAAGGCGGAGAAGGCTTGCGGTGCCGCCGCCTCCCCTCGGGGTCGGGACTTGGCTGAGGATCAAATAGTTTTTGAAACCATTCGGGGGTAAAAGAATTGCAAAACATCCCCCTATCGGAGAAAATCCCGAAGGCAGCCTGGATCAGATCGCGTCTCAGACGCAGGAGGGTTTCCCCTCTCAGGTCAAAGGTCTCCTGAAATTCCAGACGGAAAAAAATTCTTGCAAATTCGACTTTCGTCAGTTCCTGTGGGGTTTCCTGAAACGACATCCCTGTTCTCCGCGTCCGATTTTAAGGCGTTCATGATACCTGCATGCGCTCCCCGTTCCAAGGGTAAATCCATGAGCCCTAGGCCCTGAACCAATGGGTTGCGTCTGACCAACCCTTCTGCTAAAGTGGCGCGAAAAAGGGCTGAGATCCAATATTTTTTCATTCCGGTCAGCACCACAGCATCAGAACAACCTTCTTTCAAGGATATCATTCCGCACAATGCTTCAATTCGAATTACTGGCCACAGATAGTCAGACCGCTGCCCGTAGGGGCCGGGTCACGACTCCCCATGGCGTTATCGAAACGCCTATTTTTATGCCCGTCGGCACCCACGCCGCCCTCAAAGCCATGACGCCGGCCCAGGTCGAGGAAGCAGGTGCCCAAATCATTCTGTCCAACACCTACCATCTGCACCTCAAGCCGGGAGAATCCTTGGTGGAGAAGGCCGGTGGCCTGCACCGTTTCATGAACTGGAACCGTCCCATCCTGACCGACAGCGGCGGGTTCCAGGTCTTTTCCCTGCCCAAAAAGAACATCACCGAAGACGGGGTGTTTTTCCGGCATGAATATTCGGGAGAGGAGATTTTCCTGGGGCCAAAAGAGGCAATGGGGATTCAGAACGCTCTCGGCGCCGACATCATCATGGCCTTTGACGAATGCATCCCCTACCCGGCCACCCACGCCTATGCGGCCAAGTCCATCCGCAAGACCCTGCGCTGGGCCGAGATGTGCCTGAAAAACCATGCCCGCAAAGACCAGGCCCTTTTCGGGATCGTGCAGGGAAGCGTCTATGACGACTTGCGCAGAGAATGCGCCCGGGAGCTGACGGCAATGGATTTTCCCGGCTACGCCATCGGCGGCGTCAGCGTGGGAGAAGGTCTTGAGCTTCTCAAAAAAGTGGTGGATTACACGGCCCCTTTCCTTCCGGAGAATAAACCCCGCTACCTAATGGGAGTCGGCTTGCCCGAGGACATCCTTGAGAGCATCGAACGGGGCATGGACATGTTCGACTGCGTCATTCCTACCCGCTACGCGCGAAGCGCCACCCTGTTCACCAGCCGCGGCAAAATCCGCCTGACAAACCGGCGCTACCGCCGGGACTTCTACCCCGTGGACAAGGCCTGCGACTGCTATTGCTGCAAGAACTTCACCCGAGCCTACCTGCACCACCTGTACAACGCCAACGAGATTCTCTCGGCGATCCTGGCGGCCATTCACAACGTCCACTTCTACCTGACCCTGGTCGAAGGGGCGAGAAAAGCCATCGAAAACGGCGTGTTCCTGGATTACAAGAAGGAGTTCCTGGGGCAGTACGGGTACAACGACGTGGAAGAACCCTAGGCATAGCACGAAAAGCCTGAGGAAAAGGAACGATGGCCTTGGACGCGGAATTTGCCAAACGCCTGCAGCGGGCGCTGATGGCCGAGGGAGAGGAGCTTTTTTCCATCCTTCAGGACCCGGCCCCCGAAGTCCTGCGGACCGTCCTGAGAAACCCGCGTTTAAAGGAAGAGCACCTTCTCGCTCTGTTGAAACGGAGAAACCTTCCTGAGGATCTCCTCAAAGCGACTTATCAGCATAAACTGCTGACGGAAAGCCACAGTCTGAAAGTGGCGCTGGCCCAGAATCCGGGAACGCCCGGCGCCATTGTCCAGGTTCTTCTCCCCCAGCTCTTCACCTTTGAGCTCCTCAACCTCTGTGTTCTCCCCGGCGTGACGGCGGACCAGAAGATCGCCGCAGAGCGCGTGATTACACAGCGTCTCCCCACCATGCCCCTGGGCAACAAGATGACCTTGGCACGACGCGGTACAGCCTTGGTTGTCGGTGAGCTGCTCAAAGAAGGGGATACGCGGCTGATGGAGATCTGTCTCAACAACCCGCGTCTCAAGGAAGCCGCCATCTTTCAGTTTCTCAACGGCGGGCACGCAACCGCGGAAACGATATCCTTTATTGCCCGTCATCCGAAATGGAAAAGTCGCCCCAACCTGCTGATGGCCATCCTGAAAAACCGCAAAACGCCCCCTATCTGGTACACCCTGTTTCTGCCGCGCCTGAGGATTTCGGAAATCAACCAGCTTCTGGCCAGCCGTCAGCTCACCGGAGCGCAAATGCAGTTGGTCCGCGAAGCCCTGGATAAACGAAAGGGGAAAAGGACCCCCTGACGCTTTCTCAGTCAAAGGCGACCACAAAGCCGCTACCGTACCCCTGGGAGGCAAAATCCGTCAGCGCCTTTTCCGCGGCGTTGAGGCTAGCGTATTTGCCTACCCGAACCCGATAAAACAGCCGACCGTTGACCATGGACTCCGCCACAGTGGCAAACCCGTACCGATTCTTCAGTTCATTCGCAAAACGACGGGCATTCTCCGGCTGGGCAAATGCCCCCAGTTGCACGGCATAGCTGCCCGGTTCATAGCTCTGGGGAGCCTGGTAGGTTACCTGGCCGGAAGGCGCGGAAACCTGGTAGCCGAGCGCTTCAATACGCACCGGAGCCGTTCCGGGACCGACGACGCCGAGCTCCTTGGCGGCCGCGTAGGAGAGGTCGATAATACGGTCTTTCACGAAGGGTCCGCGATCGTTGACCCGGACGACAATCTCCTTGCCGTTGGCCTTGTTGCGGACCTTGACGAAAACGCCCAGGGGCAGGGTTTTATGCGCGGCCGTCATGGCGTACATATCGTAAACCTCGCCGTTGCTGGTTTTTTTGCCGTGAAAATCCTTGCCGTACCAGCTGGCAACCCCTTCCTGGACAAACCCCACATGACTGCGAAGCGGGTCATATCTCTGACCGTTCACGGTATAGGGTTTCTGATGCCCCTTGAGTTCGCGGGTCTGAGGGGTATCGATCACCCGGGTATCGTAGGTGACCGGCCTACTGCAGGCCGAAAGGAACAAGGTGGTCACAACCAGGAAAAACCACGGAAAACGATGAGTCATACCGTATCCTTACCTTACTGAATAGCGTGTCACAAAGAATCCTGCCGGGACAGAAACACGTCAACCTCGTTACGGGTAGCAATAGCGGTCCGCCCCCCCAGAGATTGGGCTTTCAATGCAGCGCAGGCCGAAGCGAAGCGTACGGTCCGCAAAAGTTCCCAGCCTTCGAGAAGGCCGTAAATATAGCCGCCGTGGAAGACATCCCCGCATCCCGTGGTATCGACGGCTTCGATGGCAAACGCCGACTGATGATGGACCGTAGTGCCCGTCTCTCCCCGCTGCCTGAAAAAACAGCCCTCGGCGCCCCGCGTTACGACAGCGACCTCGGCCCCCCACTGCAGGAGCCGGGACAATACCTTTTCGGTATTTTCGCTGTCACACACCTGGCGGGCAAAGCGGGTACTCACCACTAGGTGATCGATCCAGGGAAGAAGGCGTTCGGTTCCCGGCCTGAATGTGCCTCCATCCAGCACAGTCGTCACGCCACAGTGGCGGGCGTGACGAGCCGCAGTGACAGCGGCATCGAGATGCAAACCATCGAGGTGCACCACGGTACTCTGCGCAATCAGAGACAGGGGGATTTCCGTTTCGGAAAGAGGCCGGGCCGAACCGCGGGTCCAGAAGATATTGCGATGCCCGAACGGGTCCACCGCGATAAAGGCAAACTGGCTGGTACCGGAAGGATCAACGAGGAGATGGAAACAGTCAACGCCCTCGTCAACCAGCCCCCGGCGGATCATTGTTCCGAGGTCGTCCCCCCCGGTCCGCGAAGCGATGGCCGTTCGGACACCGAGGCGGCTTAACGTAACCAGGGCGGTGGCCACTGGCCCACCGCCCTGTGAGAAGGTCTCCAGGAGTTCCACCTTCTGATCCACAGAGGGATACAGGGGAACCCTGCCAAAAAGATCCTGGGAACATTGCCCCAGGCCAACAACGCGTACTTTCTCCGAGGAACGAAGGCCCTCGGACCAATCTTTGGCGGAACTGAGAAATTCCGTCATCGCGCCCCGCGAACGGCCTTATTCGGCCACCTGCGTCATGGCGCGGAATTTCTGGTAACGTTGCTCGACAAGCTCTTCCGGCGAGAGCGCTTTGAGCTCATCCAGATGCTTACGCAGGTATTTCTTCAGGGCATCAGCCGCAGCCTTGGGATCATTATGGCCGCCGCCAACCGGCTCCTCCACCACGTCGTCAATCACGCAGCCAAGCTCGGCGATATCCGCAGGCGTCAGTTTCAAGGCCTCCGCGGCCTGCGGCCCCTTGGTGCCATCGCTCCACAGGATAGCGGCACAGCCTTCCGGGGAGATGACGCTGTACACCGAATACTCCATCATCAGGACCCGGTTGCCCACGGCAATGGCCAGCGCGCCTCCGGAGCCTCCCTCGCCGGTAATGGTGACGATGACCGGTACGGTCAATGCCGCCATCTCGCGCAGGTTTCGGGCAATCGCCTCGGCCTGACCGCGCTCCTCGGCACCGATCCCCGGGAAAGCGCCCGGCGTATCGACAAAGGTGAAGATCGGCAGACCGAACTGTTCGGCCATCTGCATGATCCGCAGCGCCTTGCGATAGCCCTCGGGGTTGGGCATGCCAAAGTTCCGGTACACCTTTTCCTTGGTGTCGCGCCCTTTCTGGTGACCGATGACAGCACAGGGTTCGCCGTCGAAACGGGCAAATCCGCAAACCAGAGCCGGGTCATCCCGGAAGTTGCGGTCTCCATGCATTTCGAACCATTCCGTAAAAATATGCTGGATATAATCCAGGGTAAACGGCCGGTTGATGTGCCGGGCCAGCTGGGTACGCTGCCAACGGGTCAGGTTGGAGAAGATCTCCTCACGAAGCTTCTGGGCCTTTTTCTCCAACTTCTTGAGATCACTTGAAAAATCTACTTTATCGGTGGAGTAGTCACGCAATTCGCGGATCTTCTGCTCCAGGTCGACAAGGGGTTTTTCAAAATCAAGATAGAATTGCATAATCGTATCTCCTGACTTGTCCATTTGTTTCGCAAGCGTTCATTTATATAACAACGCACGCGAAATAACAATGCTTTATCACACGGAACAAGTCGGCAAAGTCTGCGTGACCTTCGAAACGGACTCTCGGCTCTTATTCGAAGGTGACCACCTTATAGCCGAACAGCTTTTCGGACTCCTCCATCAACTCGTCCGTGGCAGATACTTTCAGGCGCTCCCCAGGGCGAATCGTCGTCTCGCTGCGATTGGGAATCACCAGATGAATCAGCGGCTCACAGGAGCCTCGATGCTTCTCGAGGATGCCTTTAAGCGCCCTGAGCTGATTTTCATCCAGGCCCGGGCTGGTGATACGGAAATGCACCTTGCGCGTCTGGCGTTCCTTGACCTCGCGCAGCGACAGCACTTCCGTTACCATCAGTTTGCAGGTTTCCTCCCCCACATCCAGCGTCCCGCTGACCAGCAGGGGTTCTTCCGATTTGAGCAGTTCCATGGAGGCCATGTAGACCTCCGGGAAGACCACCATTTCCACAAAACCGCTGAGGTCCTCCAGTGTGAGGAAGGCCATGCGGTCCCCCTTTTTGGTCGTCAGCTCCTTGAGCCCCGCCACAATGCCGCAAACCC
>QKGY01000017.1 GCA_003250235.1 Desulfuromonadaceae bacterium | reverse complement strand
TCGGAATGACCGGCCGTCCAAGAGGATTTGGCATCGACGGTTCGGGCAAGGGCGGTCACGGTCCCGTAGTTCAGATCCGCCAGTTCTTCCATTAACCGGGTGTTCGCCAGAGCGACCGCCACCTGGTCGGCCAGTGACCGTGCCCGGATGCTGTCTTCCCGGCTCAACAACGGGGTGTTTCTGAACCCCAGTGTGATCAGGCCACAGATTGTACCCTTCTGATAAATCGGCAGGATGAAAAAGGAACGCATGCCCAATCGGGAAACCGGTTCAAGCAGTTCGGGGAAATCCGAAATCTCGCTGGTGAAAAGGGATTCCTCGGCACTGTACAGCAGCCTGAGTTGGGAGGTGGACAGGTTGGCTCGGAAGGCCGGGGGGGAAGTCTCCTCGTCCAATTCGATGTTGTTGGTACGGACCAGAAAGCAACCGGGCTCCTGGGCGGAAAGGGCCAGACTGACCACGTCGCAACAAACGACCTGAGGAACCTTGTCGAGCACGGTAACGATGATTTTTTCCCGGTCGAGAGCCGAGAGGAGGGCCCGGGTGGTCATTCCCGCCTGAGCGAGGGTATGAAACTGACGATCCAGTTTTTCGGCCATGTCATTGAGCGAGTCGGCCAGAGTCTCAAACTCGTCCCGGCTGTTCAACTCGATCCGGTGGCCGAAATCCCCCTGGCTGATACGGTGAGTCCCTTCCTGAAGGCGTTGCAGGGGAATGAGGTTTCTGCGAATGTGTCGGGCGCTCAGCGCGGACACAAACAGAAAGGATAAGATCCCCACCAGATAAAACGCGTTACGGAAACGATACAGCGAGGCGAGGGCGTCTTCGCGGTTTTTGCTTACGGAAATAACCCAGTTTTCGCTGTTGATTTCCGGTGTGAACTCAATGGCCCAGGAACTTTCGAGTAACGCTTTCGTCCGATCGGACACATCCCCATGCGGAACCGACTCGGCCCCGGCGTGCAACGTGACAACATCGCTCTGTGCGGGGTGGTGCGAGGAGACAATGATGTCTCCACTCTCCGTCCTGACAAGAACCTCGGCGCTTTCGGGAAGGTAGGGTGTGAGCAGGCCCAGCAGCAGAGGGCGCGAGAGTTCTCCGGCCAGAAATCCTGCGCCGCGGACCGGGTCAGGCAGGGCGACAACCATCAGAATGACATTCTCTCCAGATGGGGACTTAGCAAGGGTCAGCAGGATCTTGCCTTCATTGAGGAGCATTTTTTGCGCCGGAGTCAAGGACGGATACTTCTGGGGTAGGCCCAGGAGGTTTTTGTAGCTGCCGTCTTCGTGGAGAATCGCTAAATGGCAGAGGTGTTGGTTTTGAAGAAAATCGGCTCTGGAGAAGAAGTCCTCAAAGTGCTCCGAATGGGTCTGATACAGTTCGGCCATTTCATGGAGCGTTCTCGCCAGTTGATCCATGTGAGCATGTAAATTCTGCCGGATATTTTTGCTGGCGAGGCAAAGGCGTTGATTGGCCTGGTTTGTCAGCAAGTCGGAGACCTGCCAGTAGTAGAGCAGGGCCAGAGTGAGGGCCGGAAGGAGGGCGCAGCCGAGAAAAATGAAGAAAATTCTTCGGCAGACTTTGCTGTGAAAGGAAAAAGGAAGTCGCATCATGGCGAACGGCAGCTGTCGAGTAAAAATTTGGGTAAGGGATTCGTCCTGTTTCCATGGGGCATCCCATGGTTATTCATGCCGCGGTATTCGAGGATTGCCTCGGCTTCCCCGATCCCGGTTCGCGGATGATGCATCCTCCTTTTTCCCGGCTGGAGGACCCCTTGAACTCTTCGGCAACCCGGCTGCCCTTTTTCAATCGTGAAACGAGGACCCGTGGTTTTGCGTCGCCAGATTTCGCTGGCTTTGCCATTTTCGGAGCTAATTCATGCTCTTAGCTGTGCGTCGCATAATGCTCAGATTTTCTCAGGAAGTCAAGCGATGTTTTAATGTGTTGAATAAAAGCCGAGCGCTAGGAAATGTGCCTGTGTCGTTTTCTGCATGTAAAACTAGGAAAAACGGGGAGATCTCCGTTCAAGAGATCTCCCCGTTTGGTTGTGCTGGTTTTACTGTGAGAGGTGATTAGTTAAACGTATGGCATTTGGTGCAGGTGTATCCCCGCTCGACATGGGTCTTGTGGACTTTTTGCAGGTCGCTGGCACTTTTCAGGCTGTGACAGTCGTTGCACAGGTCGCTTGTCGGTTTGACCAGTCCGCTGGGTTCGGGGGTGTGACACCCGTTACAGCTGACAAGGTTGCCGCGGCTGTCCTCGTCCTTGGCGTGCCGGTCGTGGATGCTCTGCCAGCTGGAGGATTCCCTTTCGTGACAGAGGGTGCAGCTTTTCACTTTCGCCGGCATGACCCGGTAGCCGAGCTTGTCGAAAGGAATCATGCCATTTGTCGTTGTGCCGTTCATGTTATGGCACTCGGTGCAGGTAGGCGCCATCTCTTTGGGTTCGACACCATGGGTGATGAGCATTTCGGCGTCAGCATCGACGATCTGATAGCTGCCGGTCATTCCCTGCTCGGCCATACCGGCTTGTACGGCTTGGTCGAAATCCCCGGTCATGAACATCTCCATGATCACCGGAGGAATGATCTGACCGCTTTCGTGCAGAGGCATGACGGTCTTATGTCTCTTAATGGGGACGATCTTCGATTTTCCGTCGAACGCTTTGCCGTTGGCCACGGCCATGTGGTAGATGCCGTCCGCGCCGGGCTGGATGGTTTCACCGAGGTTGTAGACGTAAGAAGTGCCATCGAACCAGGTGTACTCGGGCGTGACGTTGGATTCTTTGACCTCGTCGCCGACAAATCCTCCCTGCCCGGAGCAGAAAGAGGGGTTCCAGGTGGGAATCCGCCAGTCGCGCGACATTTCGGTGGCGCCGCCTTTGCCGAATTC
>QKGY01000208.1 GCA_003250235.1 Desulfuromonadaceae bacterium | reverse complement strand
TAGCCCGGATCTTCATTGTCCTTTTCCAGGGCTCCTTGAGGACCTGGATGGGCAAACGAAGGGCTGCTCTGATAAACCAAAGGTGATGAGTCCATGGTCAATCTCAAGATCGACGGAAGATTCTGACGGCTGCCGAGAAAGCCGGTATCAGAATTCCGACCCTCTGCTTCCTGAAAAAAATATCTCCGACCGGTGCCTGCCGGGTCTGTGTTGTCGAGATCACGGGTGTCGACAAACTGATGACAGCCTGTAACACACAGGTCGTCGAGGGCATGGAAGTCACCACCCAATCCGACCGCATCCGGAAGGTCCGCAAGGAAATCGTGGAGCTCCTGCTGGTCAATCATCCTCTGGACTGTCCTGTCTGCGACGCGGCCGGAGAATGCGACCTACAAAACATCTGTTACGAACTGGATGTGACCAAGCAATCCTTTACGGCTGAGGACGTCAATCACGACGATATCAACGGGTGGCCCCTCATTCAGCAGGTCCCCTCCCGTTGCGTACTTTGTGAAAAATGCGTTAAGGTTTGTCACGAGACCGTTGGTTCCAGCGCCCTCTTCGTCAATGACAAGGGGGATCGTACCTTTATTGACAAAAACCTCGATCTTTGCGAGTTCTGCGGAAACTGCGTCACCGTCTGCCCCACTGGAACGATGATTTCCAAGCCGTTCAAGTTCAAAGCACGTCCTTGGGAGATGACCAAAAAAGCCAGCGTTTGCACGACCTGCAGCAGCCAGTGCCAGATTGACATTAACGTCAAGAAGGGCCAGGTTTATCGGATTACTTCCGAGGATGAGGGTACCGTCAACAACGGTAACCTGTGTGTCGGAGGATTCTTCGGCCATGGATATATCCATTCCCCCGGCCGACTGCAACGTCCTATGGTCAAGGAATCCGACTATGCGATGAATGCCAGCTGGGACAAGGCGTTTGCAATGGTTGCGGACAAGATTCTGGCAGTGCGTTCCGAGCATGGTGCTGACGCCATTGCCGGATTGGCTTCCGCCCGTCTGACCAACGAAGAAAACTACCTGTTCCAGAAAATGTTCCGCGTTGCCATCGGTACCAACAACATTGACTCCGAGGCACGCTTCGGCGTTCTCGATGCTGTCAAGGCGTTCAAGAGCACATTGGGTCTCGCCGGAAGCAGCAACAATATGAACCGCATCGGACAATCCAAGGCCGTTCTGGTCTTCGGGGCCGATGTCACCGCCGAGACGCCAGCCGTTGACTGGCAGATTGAAAAGGCCTGTCGCAAGAACGATGGCAAACTGGTTCTGGCCAATATGCGTTCGGTCAAGCTCACCCGCTATGCAAACACGTTTCTCGGATACCGGCCCGGCAGCGAAGTCGCTCTGGCGAATGCGCTTGCCCGTCTGATCGTGGACAAGGGGCTGGCCGATGAAGGGTATATTTCCCGTTTTGTCGGTAATGCCGATGACCTGAAGCAGTATCTGGCTTCCGTTGATCTGGATAAAGCCGCTTTGGAAACAGGACTCTCACTTGATCTTCTGACGGAGGCTGCCAACTATCTCGGTAACGCCGAGAGTGTTGCCGTGATCCTCGGACGGGATCTCCTGACCGGGGCTCAGTCCGGCGAAAAGGCAAAAGCCGTCGCCATGCTCGCCGTGGTGTGCGGGGCTCTGCACGGGGATGTGGGGGGGATTTTCCCCGTCTATGAAAAAGGCAATATGCAGGGTCTTCTCGACATGGGTGTCTGCCCCGAGTTTCTGCCTGGATATCAGGACTACACACAGAACAAGAGCAAGTTCGAATCCGCCTGGCATACTGCCCTTCCTGCAGGCGGGCTCGACGCGGTTGGAATCCTCGAGCAGATGGAGAAGGGGCGTATCAAAGTTCTTTACCTGGCCGCGACCAACCCTCTGGTGTCCTTCCCAGAGAGTGCCCGCTGGCGCAAGGCTCTTGCCAATCTGGAGTGCCTGATTGTTCAAGATATTCACGACAACGAGCTCGTGCATATGGCCGACGTGGTTCTCCCTGGCGTGTCCTCGGTTGAGAAAACGGGCAGTGTCACAGCCTTTGACGGACGTATCAGCTGTCTTGGAAAAGCCATCGAACCCGTTGGGGAAGCGCGCGCGGACTGGGAGATCTTTGCCGAAATCTATAATCGGGTCAGCAAGCGGTCCGACAAGATCAATACGGAATCTCTCCTGCGCGAAGCGAAGGAGCTCACCAGCCTTTATGGCGACCTGTGTTTCTTGGGTGAGGGGCTGTGTAAGCCCTGCATGAAACTTCCCTATGCCCCGGAAGAAAAGAGCCTGACTTTCTCGGCGCCTAAGGTGGCTTCTCCCGAGACCGGATTGACCTTGGTTTCCGGAAAGATCCTTTTCCATTTTGGCACGGTTACCACATATTGTGATGCCAACCGGGAGATTGCTCCCGCCGGATATGTTGAAATGAACTCTGAGACAGCGCAGGCCCTGAAGGTCACTGAAGGTGACAGCCTCCAGGTTTCCTCTTCCGTAGGTACCGCCAAGGCAAAAGTTCGCATTAGCGAGTCGATGCCTGTGGATCTGCTGTTTGCCCCCTATCATTTTGCCGATGTCAATATCCAGCAGGTCATTCCTGTTGGTCAGAATGTTGCCAGAGTGGAGGCAAAAAAAGTTTAAAGCACGTCGATACGGACATGTGAAAAGCCCCGGCCTGTAAAGGCCGGGGCTTTTTTTTTTAGGAAAGAAAAACCGAATCAATGTGGAAGGGTATCGAAAACCTGTGTCGTTTGTTCGGTAAACCCTGAGGGCGTTTTGATGAGGAACAGGGCCGCGATCTGGTGCTCCTGACAAAAAGCCATCCCCAGTTCCGGCCCCATGACCATCAAAGACGTGGCTAGCGCGTCTGCGCGCGAGCAATGCTTATCAAGAACCGTGACGGCGGCAAGCGTGTGCGTAATCGGATACCCGGTCTTAGGGTCTATGGTGTGGGAGTATCTTTTGCCCTTCTCTTCAAAGTAATTGCGGTAGTCTCCGGAAGTGGCCATCGCCATGTCATGTACGGATAGAACCCCTTCAACCTCACGACGGTCGGTTAGTGGTGACTCGATACCGATGCGCCACGGAGAATCCGGAGCTTTTTCTCCTTTGGCAAGAATTTCTCCGCCAATCTCTACAATGAAATTGTGATACCCGTGCGAAAGGAGGAGGCGACCAACCTGATCAACGGCATACCCTTTGGCGATGGCAGAAAGGTCGATACGGAGTGAAGGGATATCTTTGCGCAGGGCAGGAGGGGTCAGCCGCACGTCAAGGTGCGAAAATCCAACGGACTGAAGACGCTGGGTGATTTCCTCGGTAAGAGGCGCGGAGGATCGACGGGGATCCGGACCGAATCCCCAGAGATCGACGAGAGGGCCCACCGTGATATCGAAGCGACCCTCAGTCAGACGACTGATTGCCTGAGCCTCGGCAACAACCTCGGCCGTTTCAGGGGAGACGGTAAACCATGCGGTTTCATGTTGGTTGTTGAATCGGGTTATTTCCGATGTGGTGATGTACGTGGACATCTTTTGGTTGATCGAATCCAAAAGAGCAAAAACTTCAGGTTTGACTGAATCAAGACGTGAAGATGGCGTTGTGTCGGCCACCGTTATGCTGAAGGTGGTTCCCATTGTAAGACCGGCAAATACACTAGGAGGTACGTGCTCTGGGGTATGCCTGACCCATAGCAGCAGGCTGCCAAGAACCACGAAAAAAACGAAGAGGGCGACACGTATGCGACGAAATTTCATTGTATGTGAGGTACGATCAGTGTTCTCGATAATGTAGAACAACCAGAAGGCAACTGCCATCCGCAATGACGTTGATGCCATTTTTTTCACACGTGGCGATGGCCGCAGGGCTCTGCGCGCCCGGTTGCATCCAGATATTCTCAATCCCTTTGGCGACAGCCTCGTCGACAACCTGTTCGGTGATTTTTGGCGGGGTGATAATGGAGAGGCTCTTGACGTCATCAGGCAGGGCCGTGACACTGGGAACGCAGTCGACACCTTCAATCTGGGTGGCCCTTGGGTTGATGGGAATCGCCCGTTTGTTGTTCTGCAGGTAGCAGCGCAGAACCTTGTTGCCATACTTGTCGCGATTGGTTGAAGCCCCTGCTACGGCGAAACCCGTTGCAGAAAGGAATTTTTCAATCTTTTTGTCCACGTCCATAACAATCTCCTAAAACAATAATCAGGGGAGGATGCCGGTAATGACATCAAAAAGAGGGCCGGGATAAACCCCTAAAATGAGGGTGGCAATCAAGCAAAGAATAAGTACGGATTTTTCCGATGCCATCATGGAGAAAGACGGCGTGTTCGAGTCTCCCGACATGTACATGATGATAACAGGACGCAGGTAGTAATAGAGAGACACGAGAGAACTGAGAATGCCAATGAGTGCGAGGCCAGTATACCCGGTCTCAATCGCGGCATAAAAAATGGCGAACTTCCCCATAAATCCGGCAGTGGGGGGGATTCCAGCCAGAGACAGAACAAACACCAGAAGAGCTGCTGCGGCCAGAGGCTGCCGATACCCTGCACCTTTAAAATCCTCGTAACTTTGCGGTTCCGTGGCACAGGAGGAAAATACCGTCACGACGGCGAAGGCTCCTAGATTCACAAAGGCATATGCTACCAGGTAAAAGAGGATGGCGGTATGACCGCTTGTTCCGCCGGCAAGAAGAGCGAGAAGCAGATATCCCATGTGAACAACCGAGGAATAAGCCAGCATCCGTTTGAGATTGTTCTGGCGAAGCGCGCAGAGGGTGCCGATGAGCATGGAGGCGGCGGACAGAACCCAAAGGAGATTGGCCAGAGGGGTTCGAGAAAGCTGCAGGTTGCCCAGAAGAAACACCAGCGCGGCAAAAACGGCGCCTTTGGAACCCGTTGCTAGAAGACCCGCCACGGGTGACGGGGCCCCCTGGTACACATCGGGGGTCCACAAATGAAAGGGGACCAGGGAGATTTTGAATCCGATTCCGGCAAGCAGCATCCCCCATCCGAAAAGAGTTACTGCATGAAACTGCCCATTGGAGGCATCGAGAATGGAAACTTCGGAAATATGAAAGGTACCGGTGGCCGCAAAGATCAGGGCAATTCCGAAAGCCAGAAGCCCGGTAGCCACACCGCCCATGACAAGATATTTCAGTCCGGCTTCCGCTCCCAGGGGGGAGCCCTTGTGAAACGCGATTAAAATGTAGAGGGCCAGGGTGAAGGTTTCAAGGCCGAGGAAAAGCGATACCAACGATGAGGCGCTGGACAGCAGAACCATCCCGGCACAGGCGAACAGGATCAGGGCGGCATATTCGCCGCCGGAGAATCCGCGGTCAGCCCCATAGCGAAAGGAAATGGTGAGCGTTAATGCGGCAACGATCGGCCACAAAATGGAGAAAAACCGGCTGTACCCACCGATGAGAAAGAATCCTGCAACATCGTGCGAGCCGGGGGTATGGAAAACCGCGGTGGCGGCAGCCGCCAGGGAAAAGAGGATGCCATAGGCCACCATGGTGGAAAAGGCGGCCCGCCAGGCCCCGGCCATAAGAAGCACCGTTGAACCGAAAATGAGGACGAGAACGGGCAGGAGGGCGTACAGATCACTCCAGGTCATGGCATCCCTCCGGGCATACTGGGGAACATGCTTCCTTGCAGGAGCAGTTGCACGGGCTCTCGAACCGGTTCGAGAAAGGTGGAAGGATGCAGCCCAAGCCACAGGACAAGGATCGCGAGGGGGATCAAGACAAGCGCTTCGCGACCCGACAGGTCGGTCCAGGGCTCATCCCCTTTTGTCGGCCCCCAGAGAACGCCCTGCACAAGCCTGAGCATATAGATGGCCGCAAACACCACCCCGCCCAGAGCAAGGGCCGCCCAAACAGGGTGGGTCGTAAAGGTGCCGAGAAGAATCAGAATTTCACCGGTAAAGTTATTGAGTCCCGGCAATCCGAGGGATGCAAGGGAGAAAAACAGGAAAAACGCCCCGAGCACTGGGACCCGTGTCCACAATCCTCCAAGACGGGCGATCTCTCGGGTATGAGCGCGCTGGTCAATCATGCCGACCATGCTGAAGAGTGCCCCGGTGGTAATGCCGTGGTTAACCATTTGCAGAATACTTCCTTCCAGCGCGGTAAGATTCCACGCAGCCAGACCAAGAATGACAAATCCCAGATGGGCGACTGAAGAATAAGCGATCAGTCTTTTGGCGTCGTTCTGGGCGTAGGCGATCCAGGCCGCGTAAAAAATACCCGCCAAGGCGAGGACAGCCAGAATGGGAAGGCTGGCATGAGCCGGTCCCGGGAACAAGGGAAACCCGAAACGAATCAGTCCGTAGACACCTGTTTTCAGCAGGATACCGGCCAGGATTACGGAACCGGCCGTAGGAGCCTCCGTATGCGCATCGGGAAGCCATGTGTGCACGGGAACCAAAGGAACCTTGACGGCAAAGGCGACGAAAAAAGAACCGTAAAGCCACCATGCCAGATTCGGCGGTATCTGCGTATGTATCAGCGCAGAAAGAGCAAAGCTGTAGTCGCCCGTCTGTTGCCCGTGTAGAAGATACAGGCTGATCAGGGCAAGGAGCATGAGCAGACTGCCGGCCAGGGTAAAGAGGAAAAATTTGACGGCCGCATAAAGGCGGCGAGCGTGCCCCCAGACGCCGATCAAAAAGAACATGGGGATCAGCATGATTTCCCAGAACAGGTAAAAGAGAACCAGGTCGAGAGAAAGAAAAACCCCCATGATGCCGCATTCGATGAGAAGCAGCAGGGAAAAGAAAAAATCGGGATAAGGGGAGACCTGCCAGGAGATCAGCACGGCGACAATCAACAAGAAAGCCGTCAGCAAGGTCATTAGAAGAGAAAGGCCATCCATGCCCAGCGTGTAGCGGATGCCGAAGCGGCTGATCCAGGCGTGATCCTCAAAGAAAAGCCAGCCGTTTTTTGACGATCCCGTGATGAATAAAAACAAGGTCAGCGCAAAGACAACACCTGTTGTGCCCAGCGCAATCCAACGGGAGGCATGACGGACCGGGCGCAAAAACAGGCAGCCGAGGCCGCCGGCCAGTGGCAGCCAGATGAGCAGCGAGAGTATGGGTAACGAGGACAAAGGATTCATGTTCAACCTAAAAATAAGTTGCAGTCCCGTTTGGGCGGCTAAGGGCTATCCCTGCACCACCTGAAGCAGGAAAAACAGCATGAACAGGAGTAAACCCCAGGCTAGGGAGGCCAGATAACTGGACACTCGCCCCGTGGTCAAGGTTCTCAAGCGCTCACCAGCCGATTGGCACCCCTGTCCCAGGCTTTCGAGAATGCCGTCGATCACGGCGAGATCTGCTCCCTGCCAAAAAAGGCGGGAAAGAAAAGCAAAGGGAGTAATCAGCGTCGCATGAACGAGCCGGTCCGCCTGCCAGCCATGCAGGAAGAAAAGCACCGCCTTTTTTTCCTGAGCGGGGGTAAAGCGGGAATAACGCCAGTGGGCCACGGCCCAGCCGATGGCAAAAAGGGCCGTCGCGATCCCGGCCAGTGTCCATTCCTGCATGTGGCTGAGGGGATGGGATTCACCGGAGCCCGCCGCGTGAAGCAAGTGATCCAGCCACTGATGCCCTCCGAATATCTCGGGAAGGTTGAGAACACCGCTGAACAGGGCAATCAGAGCCAGCGGGATAAGGGGCCAGGTCATGAGTTTCGGTAGCCCGTGCAGATCACCGGTAAAACGCGAAGTGCCGCCAAACACCAAATAGAGAAGACGAAAGGTGTATATCGCCGTCAGCAGTGCGGTGAACGCCCCCAAGATATAAATGGTCAGGTAGAAGGGGGTTCCATGGGCGTAGGCAGCGGCCAGCAGGCCGTCTTTGGAAAAGAAACCGCTACTCAGAGGCGCCCCGGCAAGGCACAGGGCACCGGCAAGAAAGAGCCAGAACACCAGAGGGGATTTTTTCCTCAACCCTCCCATCTTAAAGATGTCGTTCTCTTCGCCGCACAGGTGAATGATGCAGCCTGCCCCCATGAACAGTAGGGCCTTGAAAAAAGCGTGGGTAAAGAGATGGAACATGGATCCGGCCACGGCACCAGTGCCGACGCCGAGAAACATGTACCCGACCTGGCTCATGGTGGAATAGGCCAGAACCTTTTTGATCTCTCTCTGGGCCAGGGCACAGGTCGCGGCATAGAAAGCCGTTACCGCACCGACAGCACTGATCAGCGCCAGGCCGGTCGATGAAAGGCTCACCAGAGGGAAAAGGCGGCAGAGCAGGTAAACCCCTGCGGTTACCATGGTGGCCGCGTGGATAAGGGCGGAAACTGGTGTCGGGCCGGCCATGGCATCAGGCAGCCAGGTCATCAGGGGCAACTGGGCGGATTTACCGCAAGCCCCAAGAAGAAGCAGGACGACCAGCAGAGTGAGAATATGCGGGGCAAGCTGCGAAGCCCCGGCGTTGATGCCGCTGATGGACAGGGTCCCGAAGAGTTTGAACAGCCACAGCAGGGCGATGCCGAGAAAGACATCGCCAACCCGGGTCACCAGAAAGGCCTTGCGACCTGCGGAGGCATTCTTCTCCTCACGGTACCAGAAGCCGATGAGAGCATAGGAACAGAACCCCACACCCTCCCATCCTAAAAACAGCAACAGGAGATTGTCTGCCAGCACGATGGTAAGCATGGCAAAGACAAAGAGATTCAGCAGGGCGAAAAAACGCGCATAATCGGCATCGCGGTGCATGTAGCCGATGGCGTAGAGATGGATGAGGGTCGAAACGCCGGTTACCATCAGCGTCATGGAGGCGGAGAGCGGATCAAAAAGGATTTCAACCGGTACATGCAAGGTTCCGCTGTCCAGCCAGGTGAACAGTGTGACGTGTGTTCCCGCACCGGCAGACAACGGCCAGAGAACCAAGGTCAGGACCGTGCTGGACGCGACTCCTCCAACGGCGATAGCCTGGCTGAGCTGACGAGGCAACCGCATGCCGAAAAGTACATTCAGGGCGCCGCAGAGGAGTGGCAGCAGGGGTATGAGAAAAAGAGTTTTGTCCGTCATCCCTTCATCCCGTCATAAGCGTCAGCGTCGAGCGTTGCTTTCTGTCGGCGCAGATAGACCACCATGGCCAAAGAGATGGCCACCTCGGCTGAGGTCATGGCCATGAGAAAAATAACGAATATCTGGCCGTCGACCTTTTGCCAGAAGGCGGAAGCCCCGACGAGGGCCAACCCGACAGCATTGAGCATGATCTCGATACCGATAAGAATCATGATGAGGTCCCGTCGAGCCAGGACGCAGGCGAGACCCATCACGAACAACGCCGAGGAGAACCCGAGAATGTGCGACAGCGGTACGATCATGGCACTTCCTCTCCAGGGCAGGTGACCTTCTTGTCGCTGCGACCGACGTAGTAAGCGCCAACGGCGGCAAACAGGAGCTGAAAGGAGACAATTTCAACGGCCAGAGCATATTCCTTGAACAGCGCATACCCGAAGGTGCGCGGTGACGCGTAATACCTCGGTATTCCGTTGGCGCCACCGGGATCGGCAACGATGAGCAGCAGGGTGCTGCACAGAAGAACGGCTGACAGCAACAGTACCGGACCCCAGCGTCGCCACCCCGGCCCTTTGACCGGCTGGTCGGGGGCGAGCTCGAGCATCATGATGATAAAGAGGAACAGAACCATGATCGCCCCGGCGTAAATGATGACTTCCCAGGCAGCGACCAGCGGGGCGCCCAGCAAGTAGAAAAGAAGGGCCAGAGCAAAAAAGGCGTTGACCAGGTACAGAACGGCATGGACCGGATTGCGCCGGGTGATACACATCCAGGTAGCGGCCAGTGCCGTGGTTGCCAGTATGTAAAACAGAATCGTGGCCATGATGTCCTCAGGGCATTAGGCTCTTGGGGTCGACGGGGCCGAATTCATCGTCGCCTTTTCCCCGCGGGTTCACCACGCCGATGCCGGCATGGCGGTAAAAATCGTACGTGCTGTCTTTGCCCCCGTCTGCAATCAGCAGATCCTCTTTTTCATAGACGAAGGAAAGGGGATCCCGTTTGCAGAACTCATAGTCAGCACTCATCTGGATAGCGAGGGTCGGACAGGCTTCCGTACAGAGGCCGCAGTAAATACAGCGGGCGAAGTTGATGCGGAACCATGCGGCATAACGCCGGCCATCGGGGGCCTCGGCCGCCTGCATGGAAATGCAGTCGACCGGGCAGGCGGCACTGCAAAGGTGACAGGCCACGCAGCGCTCACCGCCGTCCGGATCGCGGGTGAGGACAATCCGGGCCCGATAACGCGGAAAAGGGGTCCGCTTCTGTTCCGGGTACTGGTAGGTAACCGGTTTCTTGAACAGGGTCCGTAGCGTAACCCAGAAGGGTTGCAGTGTCCCCTGGATATCTCTAAAAATGGCCATCTTACCCTCTCAGCCAGAGCAGCACAGCGCCGGTAACGATCACGTTGACCAAGGCGAGCGGTACGAGGATCTTCCAGCCGAAATGCATCAGCTGGTCGTAGCGTAACCGGGGAAGAGAGCCCCGTATCCAGATGAAAACAAAGCACATCAGCAGAACCTTGCCGCAGAACCATACCAGGGGCGGAAGCAAGGGACCATGCCAGCCGCCGAGAAAAAACACGGTGGTCATGGAGCTAAGAATGATCATGTTGATGTATTCGCCGACGAAAAAGAGTCCGAAGCGCATGCCCGAATATTCGGTGTGAAAGCCGGCGACGAGTTCCGCCTCGGCCTCCGGCAGGTCGAACGGAGTCCTTTTGGATTCGGCGGTAATACTGATGAAAAAGATCAGAAAGGCCAGGGGGTGAACCAGCGCGAAAGGCAGGCTTTTCTGAGCCATGACGATGTCGGTCAGGGAAAAGGAGCGGGCGGACAGAATCACGGGAACAATAGCCAGTCCCATGGAAAGTTCGTACGAGATCAGCTGTGCCAGGCCACGGATGGACCCGAGCAGCGCATACTTGGAGTTGGACGCCCAGCCGCCCAGTGCCACCCCGTAAACGGCCAGCGATGACAGCCCCAGGAAGTAAAGA
>QKGY01000157.1 GCA_003250235.1 Desulfuromonadaceae bacterium | reverse complement strand
CAGGCTGTTATTGTCGCCAACGATCAGACTGGTCGTCGCCTGGCCGGTAACATAGTCGTTATAAGCTGGAGTGCCGCTGCCGGTGCGTTCATTAGCGATGGCACCGTCAAGGCCAGTCCATTGAGCTTGGGCACTGTTGCTCAGAACCTGCCCGGCTACCACCGCATCGAGCACCAGCACGTCGTAGCTGACAGTAACGATTGTCCCTTCGACCACATCAATGTCAGCCGTCCCATCGGCTAGATTCCAGACGAGAGTCTGGGGCGCGCTGCTGCCATCACCGCTGATTACCGGATTCGTGATGATGTTACCGATTCCGCTGACGGTGGCCGTGCCGTTCAGGTAAATCAAACCGAGGCTGAGGCTGTCTGTGATGCGAAGATCGAAGGCATCGGCGTAGTAATCGCCGATACTGCCACCGCCGGCTGTAAAGGTCAGGCTGTAGCGCAGGGTATCACCGGCATTGGCGCCCAGCCCCGGATGGCTGACGTTGATGACGCTCTTGGCAAGAGTGACGTTCGGTTCGACAAGGGTCAACGGCGCGCTGCTGCCTTCGGTCGTCGCTCCGGCCGGAATGGCATCATAGGTGTAGCTGGCGCTGTTGACGATAAGGGTGCCGGCGTTGGCGACGTCGTTGTTGGCGACGCGGACGGTCAGCGTAATAACGGCCTGCTGGCCGGCGGGGATATTGGCGATGTTCCAACTCAAGTCCTGACCGTTCTGGACAGTGGTTATCGCCAGCGCCGTACCGTTGAGGGTGGCGGTGGCATCGACGAAAGTCAGGGCATCGTGCAGGGTGTCACTGACGACGATGTTGTCGAGCGACGCATTAACAGGAGCGCCCGGCACCGTGAGTTGATAGACCGCCTGCTCACCGATGGTTGCCTCACCGGATAGCGGACTCAGCAGCGATTTGACCACCGGTTCAACGGCAACCTGGTTGGTCATCCAGACCTGAGCCAGGTCCGTCGGGGTATAGATACGTCCGGCAGACGGCAGCGAGTCGTACTGCGTCAACTGGGCTTGGTTACTCCAGGTTGCCGGCGCGGTGAGATCCGTGTGGAAGCCAATGCTGTAATCGACGGTGACGCAGGCACCGGCATCGACCGGCGTGTTCAGGGCGAAATCCATGCTCCCGCCGCGGGCTGTCGGCGCCGTGAAAATATAGTCGCTACCGGCGGCAAGGACATTGCCGCCGACGCTGACTACCGGCGTCGAGAGGCTGGTTTCGTCAAGTTCGTTTGCCAGCAGGTCACTGAGCTGCACGTTATACGCTGGGGCCAGACCGGTATTGCAGGAAGAGATCTCAAACGACATGGTATCGTTGGCAAGGTTGATCTGGTACGGGTCAGCCGAGGTGCCGCTTCCCTGCCGGCCGCTGACGAGATCAATCTTGTTGACCGCACTCATCTGCGGTTGCCGGACTTCGATCGGTGCTGCCGCCGTCAGACGGGCGGGAAAGAGCGCAGGATCGCCACCGGTATAGGAAAGTCGGGCTTGGTTGTTGAGCGTGATACGCGTGTCGTAACCGACGCCGGCAGGCGGTGCATCCGTCAATACACGGGCAATGTAGCGAATCGTCAGCGGGTCGATCGGCGTGCCGTCGTTGCTCGGGGTGTTGCTGATATCACCGAACTCCCAACGCAGGGTGCCTGTCGCACCGGATGCCGGCTGAACACCGGGAGTGTAGCTGAAACCGGAACCGGCGATGATACTGAAACTCTCCAGAGCCAGCCCCGTCGGCAGTTGATCCTCGACCGAGACATTGTAGGTGGTGTATTCCTGCAGGCTCAGGGTCAGATCGTAGGTAACGGTGTCGCCGACACGCAACACCGGGTCGGCCGTACTGGATGGCGTCTCGGTGTATGAGTCATCGAAGACGGTTTTGCTGATCGCGGTGTTGTCCTCGGTGAAAATGACAACACTGGTCGGACCGGCACAGTAGTCATTCGGAGCCATGATGGAAGGGCAACCCTCGCCTGTCCTTTCGTCGGCATTGGCATCGTCTAGCGAAGTCCAGTTAACGTAGGCGCTGTTAGTGAATGAGGGTGCAGAGGTGGCATCCACCACCGTCACCTGGTAGGTCAGTAGTAACGACGAGCCGGCGGCAAGATCGAGGGTGCCGTCGCCGTTCTCGCGTCCCCAGGCCTGAGTGGTACCGGCGAGGTTGGTCGGATCGACGACAAAGCCTGCCGCAGGTGCTCCGTCGATTGTCGCGGTAGCAGAACCGGCCCCCAGGACGACGTTTCCCGGCAGCGTGTCAACGATGCTGACATCATAGGCGGTGGCATCGCCGTCATTGTGGATGGTGATAGTGTATTCGAGAGTGTCGCCGACCGTAGCCGGATCGGTCACCAACTTGCCTGCCGGTGTAATGAACTGAAACGTCTTGACCGTGGTCAGATGCGGCTCAACCACGGTCATTTCGGCGCTGTTGCCGATGCCGCCGTTCAGTTTGGTGCTGTCGATACCGTTGGCACGGTTATAGGTGTAGTTAGCGCTGTTTGTGAAGGTCATCCCGCTCTGGTTGGCGCTGTCGTTCAGCAGTTCTACGGTGATTTCGATGACCGCCTGAGTATTGGCCGGGATGTCGATGCCGGTGGTCGTGTTTTCCAGCACCAGCGCGTTACCGGTGCCCGTATTGCTGATCGCCCAGGTGCCGCTGGTCGCCTTGGCGCTGACAAAACGCAGATTGGCCGGCAGGTCGTCCATGATCTGCACGTCGTAGAGCGGCGTGGCCGAGGGAGCGGCAGGAACGGTGATGGTGTAGGTGAATTGCTCGCCGATCGTTGCGGTAGACTGGGTAATCGCCTTTGCCAGCGGGCCAGGGGTCTCGATCAATACGTTGGTGGGATCTTCGTCCCCGATCACATCGGGGGAAGAAACACCGTTGACGTACGGATCGTCGCTCGGGCTGGTGAAGCCACCTAAATTAGCCGTAAGGTTCGCCTGGTTGGAGACAATCGTGCCGTTGGCGAGAGATGATTGCAGAGTGATGTCGAAGCTGATCACCAACTCATGGAAGATATCAACGTTCAGACTGGGTTCGCCGGAAATCTGCAGCAAACCGGTGACGGGATCGAATTCCCAGATCGCATTGTAGAGACCTTCGGTGTTTATCGTCACATTGGCAAGTGTGGCGGTGTCGAAAAAGGTTGGATCGAGAATATCGCTGATCGCCACCTGTTGGATGGACTGATCAACGTTGAACACACGCAGGCGATAATGCAAGGTATCACCCGGTGCGGCCGTGGTGGCCGGACTCGCCTGACTGCTCAGATTGTCGACTATCTTTTCAAAGGAATATCCATGCAGGGCAGCGGTGACGGTAGCGCTGTCCTGGTGGTCGTCCGGATTGGTCGGAGTGCCGTCGGTCAGTGTGCGATTGAACTGCTGCCGAGTGGTATAGCTGCTATCGCCGCTGTACCATTGCACGGCACCGGCGACGTTGGTCAGCGTGGCGCCATCGTTGGTGAAGGATATATCGAGCTGGGTCTGATAGCGGATGTCCAGATGCTGGTCGGGGCGAATCGGGCCGGCGGCATCGGTCAAGGTCAAATCGAGCTGACACCCACTGTAGCTGGCGACGTAGTCGCTGCCCGGTGTCAGTGTCTTAACGACCGAGACTCCGTCGGTATCGACGATGCTGGCAGTCAGTAGTGCCGTTGGGTCATAACCACACATGCCCGTCGGGATCAGGTCTCGAACGGAAGTGTTCCAAGCGTCGCCGCCACCTGCGTTCTGCACGTCAATCGTAAAGGGGGCAATATCATCGATATTAAGGGATGTCGCCGTAGTCGACTTGTCGACCACCAGATTCGGGGCGACGATGGTCATAGGCGCAGAGACGCCATCTTCGCCCGGCAGGGGGTTGAAAAACTCGTTGGCATCCTGGATGCCGTCCTCATTGAGGTCGATCCAGCGGGAAAACTGCCAAGTGGCGGTATTGACAAACGTGGTATCGAGAGCATTCACTGGCGTGTCACTGAGAATAACCTGGAATTCGATCACCACCTGCTGACCGGCATTGATGTTCGGTAGCCCGATATGCAGATAAGTGTCTGTGTTACCGCTTAAGTAGTTCACCGTTACCGGTATGCCAGTCCCCTTGTAGTAGGCGTTCAGAGTCCCGGGTACGAGGGTCAGATCCACGCCGGTTGCTGCAAGATCGTCAGCAAGCTCGATCGAGCCCAGATTGTTGTTCGACGGGTCACCAACTGGAAAGTTCATCGACGGCAGGGTGAGTGTGTAAGTGAAAGGAACACCAATGGTCGCCGTTACAGAGGGAGATTCCTTGGCGATGGTCTCAGCCGGGATCATAATGCTCTGGCAGGTTCCGCTGAAGGATCCCTCCTCCGAGTTGACCACCCAGAGCTTGTGATCAATGTTCGAACAGGCCATGTTGCCGTCGTACCAAACGTTGTCGAAAACGATCAGGTAAATAGACGGGTCGTTGGTCTGAAAATTGATAGTCGTGGTAAGCGGGTTGGAAACCGGCCAGTTCTGGAACGTACACGTCTGGTCGATCGTAATCTGCACCGGGGCTCCACCAGCCCACTGGATATCGTTGCCGTCAATAACGCCGCCATAATCACTGCAGAACTTCTCAGCTGCCTGGACCGCCTTCTCCGTACTGAGCACAAGGGTAAGGAGACAAAGGAACGCGATTACAAATCGTGCGGCAGCTTGCTTCAGACTTGCTACCGAGTGACGTTGCGGTTGAATTTGTCGATGATAACTCATCAATATCCTGTGCACATGGGGCCAAATTGCAGGGCGCTAAGAAACAGTCTAGATCACCCGAAGCGACGGGTTTTTGTCTGATTGCATCTGTTCTTACGCATCAATAAAAAAAGAAGCCCCATCTTCATACCGAAAGATGGGGCTTCTTACGTTGTCACCCTACCGGGTGCCGTCAAGATGCATCCTCATCTCTTCGGCGGCCCGGCCGTCCTTTTCCAGGACCCGTGGCTTTGCGTCCCCGAATTACTTCGGGTTTGCCTTTATCGGAGATAGCTCTGGTTTTTCATTTATTAACTAACCTGCAGTTTGGCAGCATTGAGCATACTTCTCTGCAGTGTGTTCACATTGAGCAGCTTTCATGCCAACTTTAAGATAAACCGTCAATCATGCTGAGATAAAAGCGGCTACGTTGGGCTTATGCGGTTCATAGGCTGAGCGGAAGGCAAGAAATTCTGCTGTAAAACAATCAGTTATCCATACTGGACGAGCCACCAGATTAGTAAATTTTGCGATTTGACAAATGATGAATGACAATTTGTGTTTCAGCCCGTGGAATGGGAACTGTGGAACTCTCCTCTGTCGTTCATTTCTTCTAGATAGAACGATAAACAACGCCTCTCTTTGGTATGCCGCGTCCCCCTTCCCCACAAAAAAAAGAGCCGCTTGAAAAAGCGGCTCTTCTCTCGTTGGTCGGGGCGAGAGGATTTGAACCTCCGACCCCGTGCACCCCATGCACGTGCGCTACCAGGCTGCGCTACGCCCCGTCAATCAACGAGACCGGATTATGGTGGATTTGATTTTGAATGTCAAGAAAAAATTCCCAAAAAAATCGGCCCTCAAAATTACAGATAACATTTTATTTTCAGATAGTTACATGTTCGCCACATCAGATCAGATCTTGCGTTTGTCAATAACCCGGTTAGCTTTCCCCTCATGTCGCTTGATGGTTGAGGGTTCGACAAGTTTCACCTTGGCGCCAACCCCCAAGGTCGAGACAAGGCGTTTTTCCACCATCTCCACGAAAGCGCGCTGCTTCTTCATCTCATCAAAGAAGATGCATTCATTGACCTCGACATGCACCTCGAGGGTATCCATGGCCCCTACCCTGTCGACCACGAGCTGGTAATGAGGCTCACAGCCTTCGACCTGGAATAGGACCTCCTCAATCTGGGTCGGAAACACATTGACGCCTTTGATGATCAGCATATCGTCTGAGCGTCCGGCTGTTTTGTGCATTCTTGCCAGGGTACGACCACATACGCAGGGTTCGTACGTCAGACGCGTGATGTCACGGGTCCGGTATCGGATCATGGGAAAGGCTTCTTTGGAAATACTGGTCAGAACCAGTTCTCCCACCGATCCGGCGGGGAGAACCTCACCCGTATCCGGGTTGATGATCTCCGGGATAAAGTGATCCTCAAAAATGTGCATTCCACACTGGTGTTCGCACTCTCCGGCAATTCCGGGTCCCATCATTTCCGAGAGGCCGTAGTTATCGGTCGCCAGAATTCCCAGGCGTTTTTCGATTTCCCGGCGCATCTCTTCACTCCAGGGTTCTGCTCCGAACAACCCTACCCGCAGAGCCAGAGAGTCCGGCGAAATACCAAGTTTCTCCATGCGATCCGCCAGGGTCAACGCATAGGACGGCGTGCAGACCAAAGCCGTCGAGCGGTAGTCCTGCATTATCATGATCTGCTTGTCGGTATTGCCGCTCGACATGGGAATGACAGAGGCACCAATGCGCTCCGTACCATAGTGCAGTCCAAAGGCTCCGGTAAAAAGCCCGTATCCGAAAGCGATCTGAACGATATCGTCGGCGGTAAGACCGGCTGCGGTCATAAAGCGCGAAACGAGTTCCGTCCAGACGTTGAGGTCATTGCGCGTATAGCCCACCACCGTCGGCTTGCCGGTCGTTCCGGAGGACGAATGGATGCGAACCACCTGTCTCATGGGAACAGCGAACATCCCATAAGGGTAATTGAGGCGCAGATCCTCTTTGGTGGTAAACGGCAGTTTGGAAAGATCCTCGAGGGAGTTTATATCCTCGGGGGACAAACCAAGTTCTTTGAACTTATTCTGATAACAGGAGACATTCTGGAACACCCTGGAGACCGTATCCTTGAGTCCCTTGAGCTGAAGATCTCTCAGCCGGTCTCGATCCAGGCATTCCTTTTCAGGATTCCAAATAGCCATCAAGGCTTCTCCGGACTTAAAGTTGATTCGAGAATTTACGTAAAAGCAGGTGAACCCACAGGGACTACATGGAGTAAATCCTGCTTCCCTGCAAGACGTTTACCTTGTTTTGCGTAAGAACCTTGATCGCCTCTTCGGGATTGTCAAACCGGAAGATAATGACGGCATTTCCGCCACAACGTTCGACAAACGCATACATGTATTCGACATTGACCTGAGCCCTGTCGAGAATTTCCAGGATTCCAAAAAGACCTTTGGGACGATCCGGAACTTCCACCGCAACAACCTCGGTTTTGTTTACGGTAAAACCACGCTCCTTGAGAGTCGCCTTGGCCAGATCGGTCTTGTCCACAATAAGCCGAAGAATGCCAAAATCGGAGGTATCCGCCAACGACAAGGCACGGATATTGACGCCCATATCTCCCAGAGCTTCGGTGACTTCCGCCAGGCGGCCGGACTTGTTTTCAATAAAGATCGATATCTGCTCTACTTTCATCTCTCTCCCCCGTATCCTGAAGCGTTTATTTCCCCTTGCGGCGATCGATCACTCTCTGCGCCTTGCCTTCGCTTCGCGTTATGCTCTTTGGCTCAACAAGACGAACCTTGCTGGTCACACCAAGAACATCCTTGATTTCACGACGAATCCTGTCGGAAAGATCCTGCAGAACCTTGATCTCGTCAGAAAATGCCTTTTCATTGACTTCCACCTGAATTTCCAAAGTATCCAGATTCTCCTCACGATCAACGATCAATTGATAATGAGGCTCGATCCCGTCAATGCCAACCAGAACACTTTCTATCTGCGAGGGGAACACATTCACCCCACGGATAATCAGCATATCATCCGATCGACCACTCATGCGTGCAATGCGCACGTGAGTGCGACCGCAGATGCACGGTTCCGGGATCAGTCGGGTAATATCGCGGGTCCGATAACGAATCATCGGAATGCCCTCTTTGGTGATGGTGGTGATGACGAGTTCACCGGTTTCACCGACGGGCAGGACTTCCCCTGTATCCGGGTTGATGATTTCAGGGATAAAATGGTCCTCCCAGATGTGGAGGCCGTGTTGTGCCTGGTGGCATTCTATGGCAACCCCGGGTCCAAGAATCTCGGACAAGCCATAGATGTCGATAGCTTTGATATTGAGCTTTTCCTCAATCTCATTGCGAATCTCCTCCGTCCAGGGTTCTGCACCGAAAATACCGACACGCAATTTGAGGTCGCGGATATTGATGCCTTCATCCGCGGCAGCTTCGGCCAGATAAAGACTGTATGAGGGGGTGCAGGTGAGGATGGTTGACCCAAAATCCTGCATGATCATGATCTGTTTTTTGGTGTTCCCGCCGGACATGGGAATAACGGAAGCGCCAAGCTTTTCGGCGCCGTAATGAGCGCCAAGGCCACCGGTAAACAGCCCATATCCATAGGCATTATGAATAACGTCACCCCGATGGGCGCCGGCAGCCACAAAAGAACGCGCCATCAGTTCAGCCCACATATCAATGTCGCGCCTCGTATACCCCACCACCGTCGGCTTGCCGGTCGTCCCGGATGAAGCATGAATCCTGACAATCTGATCCAGCGGGACCGCAAACAAGCCATAGGGGTAATTATCCCGCATGTCCTGTTTCAAGGTGAACGGAAGGCGGCGAAGATCGTCAAGGGACTTGATGGCATCAGGGGTTACCCCGGCCTTTTGAAAACTCTCCCGGTAGAAAGGCACCGTAGCATAAACCCGTTCGAGGGTCTGTTTGAGCCGTTTGAGTTGAAGGGATTCAATCGCTTCTCTCGGCAAAGTTTCAAAATCATCGTTCCATATCATCGTCCAGCCCCCTTTTCATTCTAAAAGCTGTCAATCAGTCAACAAGCGTTTCTTCCCAGTTCAAAAGCCTTGAGGTTTTCCGTAATAAACTTAGCCGGAACCAGCTTGACCATGGCTTCTTTCCACAGATCTTCGGAGATGTCCAGGGTGTTGGAAAGGGCCCCCAGCAAGACCGTATTCACGGTACGAGGATTTCCCGCATCCATCGCAAGCGCCATGCCGTTGATCACTTTCGATGCAGGGAATGCGGAAAGAATTTTATCCGGGATATTTTCAGGATAGGCTTCCTGACCTAAAGCGACCGAAGGAGGCAGAATTTTCAGGTCATTGACGATGGCGAGTCCCCCTTTGCACAGCAGTGGGAGATAACGGAAAGATTCGAGCAATTCGAACCCGAAAAGGATATCCGTTTCGCCTTCGGGGATAATGGCCGAATAGACCTTCTGGCCGAACCGCACATGGCTGACCACGCTGCCTCCGCGTTGCGCCATACCGTGTACTTCGGCTTTCTTGACGTCAAAGCCGGCCAGCATGAGAACTTCCGAAAGCACCTCGCTGGCCAGAAGCGTCCCCTGCCCTCCCACACCGACCAGAAGGATATTGGTTACCTTATTATTCATCGCAAGCTCCAAATGCTCCAAATTTGCAAACCTGTTCGCATACGCCGCACCCAACGCACAGCAACTTGTCGACCTGAGCCTTTCCTTTGGGCCCATCGCCGGGATTCCAGACAATTGCGGGGCACCCCAACTTAAGACAGGCCTTGCAGGCCGTGCACTTGTCCGCATCCACATAAAGGGGAGGCTTGCGCTCGATAACATCCCGCTTGATCAGCATGCAGGGCCGGCGCGTAATAATGACGGAGGGTTCGGGCCTCTCCATCTCTTCTTTGATAACCGCCCTGGTGTTATCCAACTCATAGGGATCAATAACCCGGACATTTTTAACCCCCACGGCCCGACAGAGCTGTTCGAGATCGATCTCGTAGGTCGGCTCTCCCATCAGGGTAAAGCCGGAAGAAGGATTTTCCTGACGGCCCGTCATGCCGGTGATACGGTTATCAAGAATAATCACCGTACCCTCGGACTTGTTGTAAACCATATCGATCAGACCGTTGATACCAGTATGCAGGAAGGTAGAGTCGCCGATGACCGAAACGACCTTCTTGCTATCTTCCTCATTCAGGACCTTTCCAAGCCCTGTCGCGTTTCCAATGCTTGCTCCCATGCATACACAGGTATCCATGGCAGAGAGCGGCGGCATGAATCCCAACGTATAACAACCGATATCCCCGTTGACAAAGGCTTTCAGACGGTTCAAAGCCAGAAATACGCCACGATGGGGACAACCGGGACACATGTTGGGCGGACGATTCGGCAGCGGTTCTTTATGCTCATAGGCCAGTTCCGGAGAGCCGCCGTCAAGTCCTGCCTTCACACGCCCCGGGGTCAGTTCGCCACACAGCGGCAAAAGAGATTTGCCTTGCACGGCAATTCCCATAGCCAGAATCTGCTCTTCTATAAAGGGGTCCAACTCCTCGATGACATAAAGGGTCTTATGTCGCGAAGCAAATTCGCGAATCATCTGTTTGGGGAGGGGGTAGACCATGCCCAGCTTGAGAATACTGGCATCAGGAAGGGCCTCTTTCGCGTATTGATAGGCCACACCAGCCGTAATAACGCCGATGCCCGAGGTCCCATTTTCGACACGGTTGAACCCCTGTCCGCTAGCCCACTCTGACAGATCGAGAAGCCTTTTCTCGATAACCGGATGACGCTTGCGGGCATTGGAGGGAAGCATTACAAATTTAGGAGGATCCTTTACAAGCCCGGTCGGGGGCAGTTCCTCAAGTGGAGAACCAAGCTCAACGACTGATTTCGAGTGCGATATCCGCGTGGTTGTGCGCAGGAAAACAGGGGTATCGAACTGTTCGCTGACCGAGAATGCCATTCTGGTAAAATCCAGCGCTTCCTGACTATCGGCTGGCTCGAACATCGGCATTTTGGCAAACTTGGCGTAGTGCGGTTGTCCTGCTCGTTCTGCGAAGAATGCATCTCCGGGTCGTCCGCCGTGACAAGAACAAGACCTCCCCGAACCCCTGTGTAAGACAAGGTAAAAAGAGGGTCTGCCGCCACATTGACTCCGACATGCTTCATGGTCACAAGTGCCCTGGCACCACCAAAACAGGCCCCGATACCCACTTCGAGGGCCACTTTTTCATTTGGAGCCCATGAGGCATTGATACGTGAATACTGAACGATGTTTTCAAGGATTTCGGTACTGGGCGTCCCGGGGTAGGCAGCGGCCACTTTGACACCTGCTTCATACGCGCCGCGCGCAATAGCTTCATTTCCAGACAGAATTGCTTTTTGCATGAGGATCCTTTGTCCGCGATGATTTGAAATACACAATCTGAACATTATCTGGGGGGGAGAAAGTCCATCGAAAGAGGACTTTGACTATAAAATATCCTGTGGATAATTGTCAATTATTTCGCACCATTTGACCTTTTTGACGAAAATCGGCGAGATCCAGGAGGGTTCCCTCAAGCAGTCCGAAATCACTGACGATAAGACGATCCTGACCCAATGCTTCCATGATGGACAAAACCGACAACAAGCCCGGTACAATCAGATCTCCTCGTCCGGGCTCGATCCCTGGGAGCTGTTCTCTTTGCTCTGAAGAGAGGAGCTCAAGGGTCTCAAGCATGTCTACGAGTGTCTGATGTGCCAGAATGTGATTATTAACCAATTTCCAATCGTACTGGAGGAGCTTCAGGTCGGCGGCCGCAAGTGTGGTAACCGTTCCGGCCGTGCCGATAAGGGAGCATTCTTGCATCAGAACCTGATTTTTGACCTCGTACCTATCGAAGTCTGCAAACAACCTCCGAATCACGCAAGCGATATAATCCTTTTGTGCCGAAATACCAGAATGGTCCTCGCAGAGTCGCACGACGCCAAGGGGATAGCTTGCGCGGAAACGCACCTGATTCTCGTGCCAAAACACAAATTCGGTACTTCCTCCACCAATATCAAAAATCAGACATTGCCGTGGTTGAGGCTCTATGGCAGCAAGAACCCCCAGGCAGCTGAGGTACGCCTCCTCTTCTCCGGAAATGACTTCAAGACACAGACCTGTCTCATGGCGAACTCTTTCGAGAAACTCTTGGCTGTTCGATGCCTTCCTCACAGCTTCTGTGGCCACGGCGCGGTATCTGTCAACGCCAGCCTGCGCCATCAACGAAGTAGCTTCCTTCAAGGCAAAAAGGGTCCGCTCCATGGATTCTGGAGCCAGACCCTTCTGTAAAGACATTCCACCACCTAACCGTGTGATTCGGCGAAAATAGTGTTGAGGCGAAAGATTCCCTTGAGAAACCTGCCCTATCAGCAATCGGATTGTGTTGCTTCCGACATCAATAGAGGCAAGCAAATCAGTGTTCCCCGGTAATTGCCCTTGCCACATTGAACGTATGATCACCGATCTTTTCAAAATTATGAAGCATATCGATAAAGATAAGACCCGGATCTACGGCACACTCGCTAGTATTGAGACGCGAAATATGGTTATTGCGGAAAACTTCTTCCAATTGATCGATTTCCTCCTCCATAAAGGAGGCTTTCTGTCCGATCGTGCTATCCTGTCGCTCCAATGCCTGAATCGTAAAAGAGAGAAAGGCTTTGCTCTTATCGCCAATTTCCTGAAGCTCACCCATGGCGATCTCCGAGAAAGTCGCTTTTTGTTCTTTCTTACGGAGCCCCAGGTTCCACAAGTTTTCGCAATGGTCCCCGACCCGTTCAAAATCATTGACCATATGCATCAGAGAAGCGATATCCTTTGAAGTTTCCTGAGAAATCGATTGCTGGGACAAGGCCACCAGAAAGTCGGTGATTTCCTTTTGCAGCAAATCAACAGCCTCTTCTTTTTTGGTCAGAGGGGTAATTTTTTTCTCGTCGCCATCCAGGAGAAAGGTAACGGTATCATCGAGCATCTCAAGAGTCAGTTGAGCCATGCGACGCGTCTCAGAGCGAGCCTGTCCTAGCGCAATGGGAGGTGTATTGAGAACCCGATTATCGATGTATTTGAGATGGAATTCCATCTCTTCTTCTTTGCCTCGGACAAGCAGCGTTGACAATTTGGCCAGAACGCCGATCATCGGCAGAAAGATAATCGTATTGATGACATTAAAGAGGGTATGGGCATTGGCAATGTGCCGGGCAATAAACGGTTTGTCCCCGACAGAAACCCCCAGGCTTGCAGCCTGCTGCTGGGTCTGAACAATAAAGTCGGCATCACCCGGTGTGAGCGCATTGACAATGTGCATAAAAAACGGGAAAAGTGCCAGCATATAGGCGACGCCCAAAAGGTTGAACAGAAAATGGGCCAATGCCGTCCGGCGAGCAGCCAGATTGGTTCCGATCGCTGCAAGGTTTGCAGTAATCGTCGTACCGATATTTTCACCAAGGATAAGGGCAACGCTGGCCTCAAAAGAGATGATGCCGCTGGTGGCAAGAGCCAGGGTGATCCCGATGGTGGCGCTGCTGCTCTGGACAATAATGGTAAGAACCGTGCCAATCAGAACGCCGAGCAGATGGTGATCCCCGACCATGGTAAACAATTGCTTGAATTCGGTGCTTGTCTTGACCGGATCAAAGGCATGTTTCATGGTGGAGAGGCCGAAAAACAAGATACCGAACCCGAGAAGGATCTCACCCGTATAAGCCCATTTTTTGTTTTTGGCGAAAAGCTTCATGCCTGCGCCGATACCGATGGCCGGCAGCGCATATGCGGTTATATTGAATGCAATGAGCTGAGCGGTGATCGTCGTGCCGATATTGGCACCAAGAATGACGCCAATGGACTGAACCAGCGACATCAAGCCGGCATTGACAAAGCCAACCACCATAACGGTTGTCGCACTGGAAGACTGAATGATCGCCGTTACCGCCAAACCGACCAATGTTCCGATAAAGCGGTTTGTCGTCAGCGCAGAAAGAATCTTCCGCATCCTGTTGCCGGCAATTTTCTGCAACCCCTCGGACATGATTTTCATGCCGAACAGGAAAAGCCCGAGGCCACCCATCAGACCAAAGATGAGTTTCTGGTTCAGCAAAACATCAAGCATAAAACCTCTCTACATTTCATCCCGAGGGATGCGTATTGATTCGATATGGATAAAACCGGGGAGACTATAACTGATGGGGGCCGTTTTTTCAACGCAAAAAGCCCTGAATCGGGAGGTGTTTTAAGTCGCTGCAAAGCGATTTCACTGCAGGCTGGGAAGTGCGAAATAGAAGATCCCTGCGGAGAGTAAACAAAAAAAACCGGGAGAAATCTCCCGGTTTTTTAAAACACCTGTTTTTCAAATCACTTGTCGTCAACCCGCTCTCTCAATTCTTTGCCGACTTTGAAGAAAGGCAGCTTTTTGGGGCTGACCTGGATGATTTCTCCTGTTTTGGGATTTCTCCCCGTGTAGGCTTTATAGTCTTTTACCACAAAGCTGCCGAACCCGCGAATTTCTATGCGTCCGCCTTCTGCGAGCTCTTCCGCCATGGAATCAAAGATGATATTGACGATTTCCTCTGATTTTTTATAGGTCAGATTTTTTTCACCGGCCAGAGCTTCTACCAATTCAGATTTATTCATATGGCCTCCCGGATAACAGAATCCTCCAGCCCAGGCCAGAGGTGATTTATTGAATGTATCCTGAAAAACTGCCATTCCTGCATGAACCGGTCAGTAAAGCGCTCGTTACGTTAAAACGATTACCTCTTGTGAAAAAAATATACTCCATTAAAAGGGTGTGTCAACAGATGGCCTTGAATTTTCAACCAGTTCCGGACGAGAATACTATTTATTCCTGTCCAGCAATTGCATGCCTCTTTTCTTTAAGGCGTCATCGAGGTCCGGTTTTTCCATGAGACTGCTTAACAACCTCACGCCTTCTTTTTCCCACCCCTTTGCCAGATAGGTCTCCGCTGTCCGGAAAATATGGCCGGCTGCCTTCTTGAAAGCATCCAATGCCTTGTCGAGATTTTTCTTCTGTCGAAGCCAGAATTCGGCAAGAGCCACATTGATGCTGCCGCAACCACTTCCTGACAATCGGGAAAAGAGAGCTTCTGCTTCCCCTACCCGCCCCTGTCTTTCCAGTAAAGTTGCGGTCAGGTAGATAACGTCAGGATCTCCCGTCCCTGCAGACAATGCCTTCAGGCCCTGTTCAAGGGCCGGGTCCATTTGGTCGCGGGACGCGTAGATGGCAGCCAGGTGACCATGACAAAACCCAGGATCGATGCCATTGCGGAGCAACTCGAGAAGTCGGTTTTCAGCCGCCTGACCGTCATCCATCATTTTTTCAAAATGGATCAGGATATCGAGGACGATTCGCGCAGCCGGAGCCTCTTCAAGGGCGCGCTTCAAATCAGCAACGGCCTTGTCGACCTGGCCAAGACGCCCATACAGAGCCCCCCTCTCGAAATAATAAATAAGATCCCGCGCATCAGGGGAGACTTTGTCGAACTGAGCAAGGGCCTCCTCATCCTGACCTTCGTGTGCAAGGAGAAAGCCCTCGAGAAAAACCGGATCCGCATGAAAATATTTTTCTGCCCATTCCGAAGGATAGCCAGCGAGAATAAGTTCCAGTCTTTGTTCAGCCGGCAGATCTGCATCCTCATCACCGAGAACGGCGACAGAGGGTTCGGAACAGGTCGCCCCACAAGAAGACGACACGCAACCCATTGGCAGAGGTTCGGCGGTGGATTCCTCAGATCGCAGTTGACCCTGATAGTGCCGGATGTCATCAAGAAGACCCGGAGTTCGCGCCTGGGTAGCCGCAAGATCAAGGTGATCCGCGGCACGTGTCATATCTCCGGCGCGAAGAAAAGCCTTGCCTTCTTCAAGATTGACGGTTGCAAGAGAATCGCCCGCATTTCTTTCCAAAGCTTCGATCTCCGCACGTTCCTCTGCGTTCAAACGGTCTAAGTCCAGAGCATCGCAACGGGATAACACATCAGCCCACTGTCTGCGATCGGCAGCTTTTCGGATAACCGCCAAAGGATCGCCTCCGGTGAAAATGTTTTTAAAGAAACTCATGTAAGCCCCTGGTCAGATCGTGGTAAAGGGAGAAAGCGTCCAGATTACTTTGGCGTCATCGTCGCCGATGTTATCCCAGCGATGCGGCAAATGTGATTTGAAAGAAAGGCTGTCCCCAGGGTTCAGGGTATAAACCTCCCCAGCAATGTCGACCCGAATACATCCTTCAAGCACGTAGATCAACTCGTCGCCGGGATGATACATATTTTTTCGTCCACTTGTCCCTCCCTTTTGTACGGTGCAGTAAAAAGAGGTAAACTGCGGATCTCGCAATCCGGACGTAAAGGATTCCGTATGCATGTTGTATTCGTCATCGTAAACGGTTTTATCCCGGCTTCCGGGAGTTGAAAAAACAACTTCATGAGTGGTGGTAACTTCCTCAACAAAATAGTTGATGCTTTTATCAAAAACTCCCGCCAACTTCATCAGGATCTCTACAGAGGGGATCGTCAATCCTCTTTCAATCCTGGATATCATATTTGAAGAAACCAAAGAACGCTCTGCCAGTTCCTGAATCGTCATATCGTTTTTAAGACGAATGGCTTTCAGTTTCTTTCCTACTATCTTCTTGATTCTCATACACCCTCTCCAGGTAAATCGATTATCTCGATAAAAAATCTAACGGCATCCCGGCGACAGTCATTGGCCCACATGCGGCGCGGGGGAAACCACCCAGAGCACGAGGGTCTGCCCTTGGTGGATGTTGCGCCAGCGATGCGGAAGGGACGCTTTGAACACCAGGGAGTCCCCTTCGTTCAGAACGTACCTGTCGCCATCGATGACAAACTCCAAGGCTCCTTCGACCACCAGCGCAAATTCCTCACCGGTATGGACCATCCCCCCTTCACCGCTGCTGCACCCCTCTTCAAGGGTATCGTAAAATACCGTAAAGCTCGGATCGCGAATACCTTGTGTGAGACTGGTAATTTGGTGTTTATCTTCGAAAAAGAAAATGGGCTCCCCTTTACCCTTCGGGGTATAGACGATGGTGGATCCTTTTTCCGCTTCTTCGACAAAAAAATTGATACTCATGCCAAAGGCATTGGCCAATTTCACAAGGATTTCCACAGAGGGAATCGTCAACCCCCTCTCGATTCTGGAAATCATATTGGACGAGACCCGTGACCTTTCAGCCAGTTCTTGAATGGTCATGTCATTCTTGAGCCGGGTCGCCTTGAGTTTTTTTCCGATGAGTTTTTTTACCATGGACATGCCCCCAATAAATAAAAATGAAATGATGTTTTAGCATCATTAAAACATCCTGTCAATACGATATGAGATTTTGCTAAGCAGAAATGGTATTTGTAAGAATTTGTAAACCGCTTTATGCATTTGGGTTGACAATCAACCTCGTCATCTTGTAGAGAGTACCAGTAGGGAAAATCCCAAAAGCACACGTAAAGGAAAATACCGATGCAGATCAAAGATATTGCATTAGGAAGAACGTTGACTAGAAAAGAACAAGCCCTGGATATCTTATGTGCCAAGGGAAGCGATCTGACCCGTTATCTGGCCGAGGCGCAAAAGCTCAGAGAGAAATACCGCGGGGATACGATTTCTCTGTGCGCCATTATCAACGCAAAATCGGGGCAATGTCCTGAAAATTGCCGATTTTGCGCGCAATCGGCACACTACCGAACGGAAGCTCCCGTGTTTCCGCTCAAATCGGTCCATGAAATCGTTGAGGACGCCCGAAAAGCCCAAGCACAAGGCGCACGCTGTTATGGTATCGTTACAAGCGGAACGGCAATAACCCAAGGGGCAGAGCTGGAAAGAATTCTTGAGGCTATCCACATTATTAGAAAAACGTTGTCCATCGCCCCTTCGGCATCGCTGGGAATATTATCGAAGGATACAGCCAGCGCTCTGGCTTCGGCCGGCTGTCTCACCTATCACCACAACCTTGAAACCGCACGCTCCTTTTTCCCCACTATTTGTACAACACATGATTACGATGACGATATCGCTACGATCCTGACGGCCAAGGAAGCAGGGATGAAGGTATGCAGCGGCGGGATATTGGGCTTGGGTGAATCCATGGAACAGCGTTTTGAATTGGCAGATACCTTGCGAGCTCTTCAGTTGCGAGCTCTTCAGGTTGACTCGATTCCCCTTAACTTTTTCAATCCTATTCCCGGCACCCCTCTTGAGCACCATGGCGATCTGACTCCGATGGATTGTATTCGCGCCATATGCATGTTTCGCTTTATTTTGCCGAACCGAAGCATTAGAGTATGCGGCGGTCGCGAAGTGAATCTCAGAAATTTCCAATCCTGGATCTTTATGGCGGGAGCCGACGGCATGATGGTGGGCAATTACCTGACCGTTAACGGAAGAAATCTTCAGGAGGACATGCAAATGCTTTCAGATGCCGAGGTAACTATCAATGCAGGATAAAAGAGGGTTATTCATCACTGGTACCGATACGGGAGTAGGAAAAACCCTTGTCACTGCGGCCCTTGCCTTGTTTCTCAGGCGCCAGGGGGTGAATGTCGGGGTCATGAAACCCGTGGAAACGGGCGTTGAAGACCCGTCCGCCTTGGGTTCAGATGCTCAGCTGCTACAGTGGGCTTCCGGGTCTGACGATGCCCCGGAACTGGTTTCCCCTTACCGATTCAAAGCCCCCCTCGCCCCATCGGCAGCAGCCAAGGAAGAGGAACGCTCCATCGATACAACCTTAATCCTGGAGGCGGCCACGCAGCTCAGAGAAAAACATGACTTTCTGCTCATAGAGGGCGCCGGCGGCCTTATGGTTCCTCTGGCCGGTGGATATCTGTTGGCCGACCTCGTCAGGCAACTGGACCTGCCACTATTGGTGATCGCTCGCACGGATTTGGGCACTGTCAATCACACGCTGTTGACGACCCTTGCCGCGCAAACCCTGTCCATCCCTGTGGCGGGGTTCATGCTGAACAACATGCCCGAACAGCCGGATGCGGCACAAGCGTCCGTCCCAAAGACCCTCGTCACCCTGGCTTCTGCTGACCTTCTAGGCGTATTGAGCCACCGAGAAGGGAGTCAGCAGGCAATAATCGAGGCGTTGAGCGAGGAGATTGCCGGCATGGACACTCTGCCTTGGCTGCTGATGAACTTTGGCTTGCATCATCTCATACGCCGTTCCAGCCGTTGACGCTATGGATTCCGGCCACCTTCGTCAGCTCGACGCCACACACATCTGGCACCCCTGTACGCAGCAGAAAGATCACGAGGTGCTTCCTCCCATTCCCATCGAAAGGGGTGAGGGATCTTATTTGATCGACATCGAAGGGCGTCGTTATATCGATGCGGTCTCCTCCTGGTGGGTCAACCTCTTCGGCCATAATCATCCGAGACTTAACCTGGCCCTGAAAGCTCAGCTCGGCAAGGTGGCGCATCATATCTTTGCCGGCTTTACCCATGAGCCGGGAATAGAACTGGGGCACAGGCTCACCAAGCTGGCTCCGGCAGGGCTGTCGAAGGTTTTCTATACCGATAACGGCTCTTCAGCTGTCGAAGCGGCGCTGAAGATGAGTTTTCAGTTCTGGCAACAGAGCGGGTATCCCCATAAAACTAAATTTCTCTCCCTGACCGAAGCCTACCATGGTGAGACGATCGGCGCGCTCTCGGTCGGCGGCTGCGACCTGTATCGCCGCGTCTATAAGCCCTTGCTGCAGGAGGGGTATCAGGTTCAGGGGCCGGATTGTTACCGCTGCCCGTTCGGGCTGCATCGGGATAGTTGCCAGGCGCAATGCTTTGCCCATCTGGAGCAGACGGTACAACGGCATCACGATTCGATTGCCGGAATCATCGTCGAACCCCTCATCCAGGCAGCTGCCGGAATGCGAATTTACCCCGCCGTCTACCTGAAAAAACTCAGGGATATTTGTGACCGGTACCGCATCCATTATATCGCCGACGAAATTGCCGTAGGCTTCGGGAGAACAGGGAAAATGTTCGCCAATAACCATGCGGACGTTTCTCCGGATCTGCTCTGTCTTTCCAAGGGGATCACAGGGGGGTACATGCCCCTGGCTGTTGTCATGACGACCGATGCGATTTACGAAGCCTTTTATGGAGACTATCAGGAACTCAAAGCCTTCCTGCATTCCCATTCCTACACAGGAAACCCATTGGCTTGTGCTCTCGCCGTAGAGGTCCTCAATATTTTTGAGCAGGAAGACATCCTGGCAACTCTTCCCGAAAGAATGCAAACCCTGTCGTATCGGGCCGGCGAATTTGAAGCCCTTCCCCACGTCGGCGAATTTCGACAATTGGGCATGGTTGCCGCCGTCGAGATGGTTGAGGAGAAGAACAACAAGAGTCCCTATCCATGGCAGGCCCGAATGGGGTTGGAGGTATACAGGAGGGCACTTGATCGCGGGGTGATTTTAAGACCCTTGGGAAATATAATTTATTTCATGCCGCCGCTGACAACACCGAAGGGCGTGCTTGATGAGATTCTGGATGTTGCCTACGAGTGCGTTACCGAGGTGACGGGACAATAGAAAAAAAGGGCAGACAGAATATTTTCTGACTGCCCTTTTCATTGTCGGTGGGTTTTAAGAGGATGTTATTTTGCAGTGCTCCGCGAAGACCCAGTGGCCACCAGGCCACCTCCTGAAGCGTATAAATCATCGAGAATCTCCATGGCTTCCCGCGCATAAGGATCCTCGTTGACCTGTTCGACCCACTGTTTCCTTTTTTCCTCTTCGCTCAACTCTCCGGTGCCTTTATTGGGTTCTTCCGACTTGCCCATCTCCGTGGGATGGGTTGCTTTCTCGTCCTGCTGCGCTTTGGCTTCCATCCACTCCTTTCGAACGGAGGCCAGATCGATCACCTCGAGGGTCTTTTCCCGCCGCTCGGATGCCAGCTCGTTTTGTTCTTCAATCGCAGCAAATTCCCGATTGCCCTTGACGCGCTGCTGGCTTTCTTCGCGCAAAAGCTTCAAATTCTTGGCAGGCCGGGCCCAAGGCTGATAGGTCGTCGACGCGACGGTATCCCAGGGCAGAGAGTATTCCAGGTACTGTTCCCCTGTTTTGAGATGCTGAAGATTATCTGGCAGAACGATATCCGGCAAGACCCCGCGGTATTGCGTAGACTCGCCCGTAACCCTGTAGAATTTCTGGGTGGTCACTTTCAAGGCGCCCAGGGGGAGATACTGCTTCATGTTCAGAAAAGGAACCCTCTGGTTCAGGTCGATCATGGCCTGAACGGTCCCTTTGCCATGGGTATGCTCTCCGCCGACGATAATAGCCCGTCCATAGTCCTGCAGAGCACCGGCCAGAATCTCAGACGCTGACGCACTGAACCGGTTGACCAGGACAACAAGGGGGCCCTGGTAGCCGATAAAAGGATCTTGATCCTCAAGGGTTTCCATACGCCCGTCACTGCTTTTGATCTGAACCACGGGGCCTTTTTCAATAAACAGGCCTGTTATGGAAACCGCATCGATCAGAGATCCACCGCCATTGTTGCGCAGATCGAGAATCAGGCCGTCAATGCCGATCTTTTTCAGCTCATTCAGTTCGGCCAAGACATCGTCCGTGGCGTTACGCCCTTTTTTGCCATTCTGCTCTGCATAAAAATCACGATAGAAAGAGGGAATCCGGATATACCCGTAGGTCATTTTTCCTTCCGGATCTTTCAGGGTAGCGGCTTTAACAAAAGACTCCTCTATCTGCACCACATCGCGGGTAATGGGGATGACTTTTTGAGTACCGTCGCTCTTCTTGACCGTGAGTCGTACCACAGTCCCCTTTTTTCCGCGAATCAGCGCCACCGCATCACGTATGCGGGTATCGGTGATATCTACCGGTTCGCCGACTCCCTCACCGACCTTGAGAATGATATCTTCGGCTTCGAGTTGGCCCTGTCTTGCCGCCGCGCTGCCGGGAATGATGCTGACCACTTTGATATAGCCGTCCTCTTCCCGCAACAAAGCCCCTATCCCTTCTAAGGAACCGCGCATGCTGATGTCAAAATCCTCCTTTTCGGTGGGAGGCATGTAATTGGTATGGGGATCGAAAGCACGGGTGACCGCATTGAAATACCGGTCGTAATGGTCCTGCTCCGTTTCCTGGAGCATGCGGTTCAAAAAATCGAGCTGGCCCTTGAGAACCTTTTCACGGGCTTCCGTAAGCAGAGACGCATCCGATAACGCACTCTGATCTTTTTTGTCGGTTTCGTTCTTCTTGTCTTCCTGAAGATTCAGGAAGCGGATAATAACCTGATATTTGAGATTTTTCCTCCACCGTTCTTTCAGCTCTGCAAGACTGGCGCAATAATCCAGCTTCTCGGGATCCGTCTCCAATTTCTCCGGACGGTCAATGGACACATCCCGGGAAAGAATGTCTTTGACCATCTCCTCAACCTGCCGAATTCGCTGATTGAGGATTTCAGCCCCTAACGACGGAAGCTCGACCTTTCCGAGGTTCATCTCGTCATCGATACGGTCCTGATAAGCATTCAGACGGGCGACATCTTCTTTCAGAAGAAATCTCTTCTGGGAATCGAGCTGTTTGAGGTACAGCTCGTAGGCAGCTTGCGACAGGTCATCGTCAATCTGCTTGTGACTGAAATGAGCCATGATCAGCTGGTGACGAAGTATGTAACTGAGCAATTTGGCCCGATTGGCGACATCGGCATTCGGCGTACTCAGCGCCGGGACGGCCCCTGCCACGACAAAAAGGATCAAAAGAATCGAGGTAATTTTCCAGTACCGACGCTTCGCTATCTTCAAGTACTTTCTCATGGTAGGCCTTCAACGTATTGATTTATTGATTAAATTAACAAAATAGCGAGATAACAACGCATTTTAGCACACCAAAGCTTAAAAAGGTACCCCAACCACACCTAAGGCATCTCCAGCCAGGCATCCATCAGCGGGAAATAGAGTGCGGTACGGATCGTTCTCCGGGGTTCAAGACGGCTGAACAGAGCGGCATAGGCCTCCATCTGCCCCCGGTATCTTTGCCCCTTCTCAGACAGAAAGCTGTCTGCGTTCCCTTTTGCCGGTTCTATAATCTTATAGTCGACAATCCAGCGTGTTCCGCTTTCATCCACAAAGCTCCTGTCGATAACCGCATGAACCATTTTGCCATGGATAACCCCTGAAAGAGGCAGTTCGGTATAGGCTTCCCGTGTGGCCCCCAGAAACCATTGACCCTTTTCACTCATTATCGATGTCGTGAGTGCCCTGACAACTTTAGGAACGTTCTCCTTGGCTTTGCGGAGTGGAACCCCGAGGGCATTCAACCGCTTCTGTATCTCAGGGCCAAGGCTCTCAGCACGACTAACCGGCCAGACAGAGAGCCCTTCTTTTGCAATTGCATCGAGATAAGCGTGGGCAACGGTTCCGACATATCGGGCCGTCTCATCCTCCCAGCCAGAAAAAAGATCACGCTCCTCCTCAAAGCTTCCGGTTTGCGAAGCCGCCTGAGCCTTGAGAAAATGCGGATGGCTGACAGCCTGTAATTTAGGGCACTCCCAATCGGAAGGAAGCCGCAAAATGCCACCCTCGTCTTTCTGAAGTGCCGTCAACGGAGAATCGGTCAGTTCGAGGGATTCTTCTGTCTGAAAAAACTCTTCGACACGCGGCCAGAGGGTCTGCAGCAAAGAACCCGAGGCCGGACGAGGTTCGGACTGGCTGTTGCGACGGGCATGGCCGACCAGATGAAGACGCTTGCGGGCCCGGGTCACGGCGACATAGAGCAACCGTGCCGCTTCGAGCTCCTCCTTGTCTTTTTCAAGCCCTCCGATCGCATCGAAAACAGGATCTCTGTCTCCAGGAATTCTGGAATGCACGGGGGCCATCAACAGACCACACCCCGGATGTTCCGTCCATCTCAGCAGCGGTCTGTCGCCGCTGCGCGGTGGTCGACCCAAGCCGGGCAGAATGACCGTGTCAAATTCCAGGCCTTTGGCCTTGTGCATGGTCATGACGTGGACAAATTCTCCCTGCGGGGTTTCACAGGCGGCAAACAGCTTGGACAGTTCTTCTTCGAGACCTTCGATATTCGGGATGTCCCCTCCCCGATCCAGGCGCTCCAGCAACTCGAAAACCGTTTCGGCATCTGCCAGCCCTGCCGCATCGGTGCAAACAGCCCCGCCAAGCGACAGCCAGCAGCCCTCGACCAGGGCACGAACGCTGGTTCTCCCCTTCAGGCGAAGTCCCCGGTAAAAAATAGGGGCCACTTTGCGAACCCGCTCGCGGCCATCGAGGGTCAGTAAATCCAGGATGGCCGGATCCTGAATCGACTCAGCCAGAGTTCTCCCTGCACCCAGAGTGAAAAGATCCTCCAGGACAAGGCCGCACCAGGGGGCCCGTAAAACAGCGAACCAGGAGAGCCTGTCGGCGGGATGGAGAAGGGCTTTGGTCAACGATACGATATCTCTGGCGACAGGCCTTTTCTCAAGCAAATCGACGTCCTTGGCCTGATACGCAATCCCGGCCTCTTTCAGACAGGTCAATATCCGGACGAGATGGCTCCGAGAGCGTACAAGTACGGCGACAGACCCACCCGGATTTTCCTCTCGGGACGTACGGATCAATTCGCAGACCAGGCCCGCTTCCCGATCGGTATCATATTGCGCCATCGGATGTACGCGGACGGCCGCTCCGGAAAGACTTCCCAATACAGCGTCCGCAGCACTGTACGGAACGGCCCCGCGAGCCTGGTCCTCGCGGGGAGGGAAAAGACGGGAAAAGCTATCATTGAACCATCGAACGAGTTCGCCCTGGGAACGGAAATTTGACCGGAGATAAAGAGGCTCTAGAGGAAACGTGTCGATACCGCTCGAGCGTGCCTTAAGAAATAGTCCGACTTCTGCTTCACGAAAGCGGTAGATGGATTGCATGGGGTCGCCTACCAGGAACAGAGTGCGGCCGTCGCCCGCTTCCCATCCGGAGATGAGGTTTTCCAACAGGGCGTACTGCAGATAGGACGTATCCTGGAACTCATCGACCAGGATATGCGATATGCGTCGATCCAGCTTAAGAAGCAGCTCTGAAGGCTGTTCGTCCTCACGAAGGGACTGCAGTGCCTTCAAGGCGATCTCGGGAAAATCCGCCTGGTTTTGCTGACGGAACACCACCCAGAGTTCAGCTGAGGCAAGCAGAAGTATCCGTGTCAGGGCTTCGAGAACCTCCCATTGCTCATCGCTGTAGACCAGCGGCGGGAGGGTGCGAAGCCGGACCAGGAGACTCTCGGATTCGGAAACCTGGGAAAGTTGCCCGATCAGCTCAAGCATCTCCTCCTTGCGATCTTTTTCCTGGGGTGGAAAGCCGCAGTTCTTGTCAAGTTTTTTGCGAAAGGACCCGCCGGAGGTAAGCAGGAGATCCGCCAGCCCCAACCAGACGGGCAAATCATCAGCAGAGTCGTTGGGGAACCGGGAAACATTCCTGAAAACGGACAGAGGCCGAGACGGGCTATCCGCCAGGTTGTCGGCGGCGAAACGCGCCAAGGCGACGAGGGACTCGCGCAATCCCTGCGGGACGGCATCAAGCGCCCGCGTGAGATGCAGCCGCACCAGATTCTGAAGAGCCTCTTCCAGACGGGCCCTCTCTTTTCGGGGATTTCCGGGGACGATATGACGGAGCCACTGATCCCTGCGCGGCAGGATCTCGGCGAGCAGATCCCGCAGAAGGTCGAGCCGGTTGTCCAAATGCGACAGGAGTAGTGCCAGGGAAGCCCCCGACTCTCCGTCCTCGTCAAGGCGTTCAACAACCCGGTCGGCCGCCATGCGATAAAGCGGCGCCGCATCCTCGGCAATTTCCGGCAGCCCGCCGAGCCGAGCAAGCCAGGGCATACGCCTGACGAGGGATGCATTGAAGCTGTCGATGGTCTGAATGCTGAACAGAGACGGATTATCCAGAAGCCGCCATCCACACTGAGCATCCTGTTCCAGAGCCTTTCGGGCCAGTTCCCAGGTAAGGGCGGCATGGGATGCCTCAGGCCTAGGTCCCTGAGCCTGATGCAGGGCATCCATAAGTCGTTGCCTCATTTCGCCGGCAGCTTTGCGGGTAAAGGTAATGGCAAGGATTTCTTCTGGGCGCTCCACCGTAGCCAGCAGAGAAAGAACGCGCTGAATCAGCAACTCCGTTTTACCGGAACCGGCAGGAGCCTGCACAATGAAAGATCGCGAGGGATCTATCCCTGTGCGCCGCTCAAAGGCGTCGGAGAGGTTCATTCAGACACCTCCACGATATCCCTATTCTCATAAATCCGGCACAAAGACGCCAGTTCACAGTATCGACAGGCCTTCTGGATATCCACCGGCTTCACCACGGCCACCCCGTCGGCGAAGTCTTGCGCCAGGGCATCGAGCTTCATCCGCCAATCGTGAACCAGCGCTGTCCAGTCACAGATGCCGCGATCCTTCAGCAGGGGGCTGGAGGAAACACTACGAACACCGGGAAGAAGATCCTCCTGCCCTGCGATTCCCTGGAAAGCGCACTCTCCCCGCCTCAGCACGGCAAAGGAGACGGCCCCCAGTTCCTGACGATCACAGAGTCCCGATGCGGCATAGATGGCGAGCTGCGGTTCAAGCAGAGGATCACCGAGCAGTCCGGAAAGATCGAACTGCCCTGTCTTGTAGTCGAGGATCACTAGACTGTCATCCGAAAGCCGGTCCATCCGATCGATGCGTGTTTTAAGAACAAGCGGTCCGATGGGAATCTGCGCATCGGACTCTCGGGTTTCAACACGAAATGGTGATCTTTGGCTTTCAACGTTTTGAACCCATTCTAGAACAAGCGTCTCGATACGACGTTTCTCCTGCTCCTGCACACGCAGCGGCAGGCGATGATCTCCCTGAGCAAAAAACTTCTGCGTAACCTCCTCGGTGCACGCTCGCACACACTCTTCGAGTTGCTTGGCGGAGAGGGAAAGCAGGGTTTCATGGTCGCGAAGCTGGCTCCAGAATACTTCGAGGACGTCGTGAATAAGGGTCCCCTTGGAAGACGCATCGACGCCAGGGACTGCGGGAGCGTAGGATTTAACCCCCAGCCGATGCCGTGCGAATGCCCGAAATGGGCAGAGAGCCTGATCTTTGAGGAGACTGGTTCCCC
>QKGY01000233.1 GCA_003250235.1 Desulfuromonadaceae bacterium | reverse complement strand
ATCCCCTGACCAGGAAAAAGTATTCTCTGCTGCTCCTTCTGACTCCATTGGTTCTGGCCGAGATGGCCATCCAAGCCATGTACCTGGTCAACCTCAGGCCGAATATCATCACTTCCTGCTGTGGCAGCCTGTTCGGCAAGGGCAGTGATGGACTCTCGGTTGACCTTGCGGCCCTGCCGGCTCTGCCGATGATGGCCGCCTATTACCTTTGCATGTCCCTGCTCATCACCACCGGACTCCTCTTTCTGCGACGGGGGAAGTTTGGCAGGTGCTTTTCCCTGCTGGCCGTCACAGTATTTCCTGTTTCCGTGGTTTCGCTCATCTCCTGTTTCTCTCTGTACTTCTACGAGTTGCCCAGCCACCATTGCCCCTTCGACATCCTTCACGGGGAATATGGCCACATCGGCTATCTTCTCTACGCCGCCCTGCTTGGTGGGACCATCACCGGAGCTGGCGTCGGCATGCTGATGCCTTGCAGAAAAATTGCCAGTCTGAGGGCTGTGATGTCCGGTCTGCAGAAGCGGCTGGCCCTTGCGAGCATCACTTCGTTTTCCATCTTCACGGCCGTCGTGAGCTGGCAGACGGTCTTTTCAGGTCTGAGCCTGAGAGGGTATTGAATGCGACGGCAAGAGAGGGTGCTCACATTAGGCAGGAAATCAGTGGCGACAGAGCCCCCCCGAGAAGGGGACGCTGCAAAGGGGGGGGGCGCCGCAAAAAGCACGCGATACCTGTCTCTATCTCCAAGGAGTCTGCTGTTTCTGACCTTGATGTGGATCTTCCTGGCCGAGGTCCTCGACATGGTCCTGTTGAGACAGCTGCTCATAGCCTCCCCCATGGTTGAGGCCCTCATCGACGCTGCATTGCTCCTGGTCATCCTCTCCCCCATATATGTTCTTCTTTACCGCCCTTTTCTGGCTCATTGGAAGGCTCGGAGGCTGATTGAGGAAGAATTGCGCAAAAGCGCAAAGCAATACCGGAGTCTGGTGGAGAATATCAACTTCGGCATCACGCTGATCGATGCCGACCATACAATCCTCATGGCCAACAGGGCGCAGGAGCGCTTTTTCGATCAGCCGTCCGGCGCATTTGTTGGACGGAAGTGCTACTCTGTCTTCCAGGGACTGGATCGGGCCTGTCCTTCCTGCCCATGCCAGGAGACGCTACGTACCGGCAGGCCAGCGGCCAGCGAGATGGAGTCCCGTCGTGCCGACGGAAGTTTGCGGATTGTCCGGTTGACGACATTTCCCGTTTTCGCGCAAGACGGCAGCACCGAAAGGGTGATTGAAGTCGCCGAGGACATCACCGAAAGCAGACTGGCCGAGAAGGAGATCCGTTATCTGAACCAGCAGCTGATCCGCACATCGGAGGAGGAGAGGAAGCGGCTCGCCAGAGATCTTCATGACGAGTTCGGGCAGATAATTGCCACTTTGCAGTTAGGTATGGAAACCCTTAGGAAGGATATACCCGAAGAGCTTTCGACGCAGCAGGGCCAATGTCTGAAGCTTTCCGGGCTCATTGCCCGGCTGGGTGACCGGGTCCGGGATATCACTACCCGCCTGCGCCCGACCATCCTCGATGACCTGGGGCTGGAGTCGGCCTTGCGCTGGCATGTGGAGCAGTTCGCCACCGAGATGGAGCAGTTCGACATCGACTTCAAGGCTGAAGGGCAGACCGATAAACGGTTGCCGGTTGAAACCGAGATCGCACTCTACCGCCTCTGCCAGGAGGCCCTCAACAACATCGTCAAGCATGCATTGGGGGCCAAGCACATTGTCATCCGGCTGGTCGTCAAACGGCATACAGTCTTTTTTTCCGTATGCGATGATGGCCAGGGGGTCAAGCCGGCCATGGCGAATATGGCAGGGCGCGGCATAGGCCTGCTGGGCATGCGCGAGCGCCTCGCACCTCTCGGGGGGCGCCTCACCATCGTTTCGCCAGAGGAGGGAGGCACAGAACTGCGGGTGGAGGTGCCGCTGAATCAGGAAAAGGGAGAACGATGAGCGTCATCAAGGTTCTGATTGCTGATGACCACGTCATGGTCCGGGAAGGCCTGTGTCAGTTGCTCGGGACGCAGCCGGATATCAAAGTGGTGGGAGAGGCCAGCGACGGGATGGAAGCCCTGGAGAAGGCCAAGACGCTTCGCCCGGATGTGCTGTTGCTGGATATTGCCATGCCCGTTCTGAGCGGACTGGAGGCGGCATCGCTGATTTGCCAGACGGTCCCGGAAACCCGGGTTATCATTCTTTCCATGTACGAAAAGGAGGCGTATGTCCACCGGGCTCTCAGCGCCGGGGCCTTGGGTTATCTGCTTAAGGGTGAGCCCAGCGATGCCCTGCTGGAGGCGATTCGGGTGGTTTTCAAGGGGCGGTATTTTTTGAGTCCTAAAATGACGAGCGGCATCATCGACGTCTACCTGAAAAACCGCAAGAAAGAGTTGGGTGCATCTCGCTACGAACTCCTCACCGAGCGGGAGAAACAGGTGTTTTTGTTGCTGGCCGAAGGGAACTCCAGTGCCACGGTGAGCGACATTCTCTGCATCAGCCCCAAGACCATCGAGAAACACCGGGCGAACATTTGCAAAAAAATTGGCTTCAGCAATCCCATCGATATGATGAAATACGCCGTACGCATCGGCGTCATCGATCCCGAGTTCTGGAAAAGTTGAGCAGGTGCACCAATGGTGCGCCAGACCTCAACGGCCTTTAGCCAGCGGCCGGATCTGAGCCGACTCGCTCCAGAGCACTTCCGTTCAAGGCGACACGGTAGGACTTTTCCTCCCCTCGAATCGGATTTTCCCCCCATATTTTCCCCTCCTTGTAGCGTTATACTCGCTTTAAGCCGTATTAGCGAAAACCAGGCGGACATCAGATCAAACTCATGCTTCACTGAGGTTTAGTATTTGGAATTATTACAATTATAGTCCTTTTTGCGGAGGGGAAGATAACGCAAGGGAATGGGTGCATGGTTTCGCCGGTGCCCCGTCAGGAAAGTGTGGCAGCTCAATCCGCTAGTGTGGGAGGTTGAGATGATAAGGGTAAGAGAGAAGATAGCGACCCGTGAAGCCTTTCGGCAGGTTCTGGAAACAGTGGCCTGGACCTCGTTGATGCTCATCCTTTTGTCTTTTGCTCCCTCGCCAGCCTCGGCTGGCACTGTAACCGCCCATGTGGTGGCCCTGGACCAGTTCATCACCTACAATCGTCTGGGCGCTGTCAACCCCACCGGCATGATCTTCGCCCTGAGGCGGGACGTGGTTGAGGACAGTCCTGGATCGCCGACGGACGGACTCCCGGAGTCGGAGGGTGGTGTTCTGGCGGCCGGCCAGGTCCGCCTGCGTGACGACAAACGCCCCCGCCCCATCGTTCTGAGGGTCAACGAGGGGGACACGCTGACCATCCATTTTCAGAACCTTCTCGACCCCAACGTCCCTGCGGTGGCCGATCCGGTTAGCGGAATCGTCATGGACGACCAGCCGGCCACCCGGAGTGCTGGAGTGCATGTCTATGGCCTGCAACTGGCGGACAGCATCGCTTCGGACGGATCGTACGTGGGGCAAAACGGCAACAGCCTGGTGCCCCCGGGCGGAACGGCGGTCTACAACTACTATGCTGAAAAGGAGAGCGCCTACCTGCTCAGCAGTACCGCCGTCACCACCGGCGGAGAGGGAAATATCGGCTCCCACGCATTCGGTCTTTTCGGCATGGTCAACGTCGAGCCGGCAGGCTCAATCTGGTACCGCAGCCAGCTGACCGAGGCGGAGATGCGCCTGGCGACCACGGGCCTGACACCGCTCGGGCAGCCGATCCTCGATTATGAAGCCCACTATCCCGCTGATGGTCCCAATGGCCCTTGGGCCTTGCAGGGCAAGGCCGGACTTCCCATCCTGAAGATTCTTGATGACAACGAAATCGTCCACTCGGACCTCAACGCCGTCATCGCCGGTGCCGGTGTCGGCGGCCGGCTCGGCAAAAACTACCCCGACAACCCCACCTACCCGGACAGGCAGCAACCGTTTCGCGAATTCAGCGTCGTCTTTCACGACGAGATCAAGGCGATCCAGGCCTTCGATCTCTTCCGGGACGAGACCTTTAAGCACACCCTGCACAGTGTTCGGGACGGCTTCGCCATCAACTATGGCACTGGCGGCATTGGCGCCGAAATTATCGCCAACCGCCTTGGCGTCGGTCCGATGAAGGACTGTGTCGACTGTAAGTACGAGGAGTTCTTCCTCACCTCCTGGGCCGTGGGCGACCCTGCCATGATCGTCGACGTGCCGGCCAACGCCTCAGACCCTGAGAGCGGGGACGTGGCCACCAAGGCCTTCTACCCCGACGACCCCGCAAACGTGTTCCACAGCTATTTGAATGATCATGTCAAGATCCGCAACGTCCATATCGGCGGAGAGCACCACATCTTCCATCTGCACGCTCACCAGTGGCTCTTCACTCCTGATGACGACAACTCCTCGTACCTCGACTCCCAGGCGGTTGGGCCCGGCAGTGCCTACACCTACGAGATCGCCTACAACGGCAGCGGCAACCGCAACAAGACGGCGGGCGATTCCATCTTCCACTGCCACTTCTACCCCCACTTCGCCCAGGGAATGTGGGCGCTCTGGCGTGTTCACGACGTCTTCGAGAAGGGGACAGTGCTTGCTTCCGACGGCCGTCCAATGCCGGGGGCCAGGGCCTTGCCCGACGGTGAGATCATGGCCGGCACACCGATACCCGGCGTGGTGCCATTGCCCGGACGACCTATGGCACCGATGCCCGGCGCCGCGGTGCAGATCGTCGAAGGCCAGGTGGTGGTGACGCCGCTGAACAACGGCAAGGGCGGCGGCAAAGTCAAGGGCGGTGGCAAAGGCAAGGGCGGTGGCACTCAGGAACCTGTCCCCCTCGGCAACCCCGGCTACCCCTTCTTCGTTCCCGGCGTCGCAGGGCACCGTCCGCCGACTCCGCCGCTGGACCTTGTGGCCGACGGCGGCTTGGAGCGACACGTGATCGTCGGCGGCAGCGCTCATTCGGTGGAGACCCCCTACAACTTCGAGAAGGAGCTGATCGAAGCCGATGCCCAGTTCCTCCCCGAAACGGGGACGGAAACGGAAATGGCCGCTATGGCCTTTCACGCCCAGCGCCTCCACGACACATTCACCCCGGACGGCTTCTCAGCCCAGTTTGAAACCAACGGTCTGCCTCCGAGAGCGGGAGCCCCCTATGCCGAGCCCTGCCGCAATGACGACGGCACTTCGCGCGGGGCGGCCAACCGCACCTACCGGGCGGCGGTCATCGAGCTCGACATTCTGCTGAACAAGGTCGGCTGGCACTTCAACCAGTCGCGCATCATCACCCTTGAGCAGGACGTGGGGCCCACCCTCGCCGGTACCCGGCCGCCAGAGCCCTTCGTCATGCGTGCCAACACCGGCGACTGTGTCGACTACTACCACACCAACCTCGTTCCCAGCGTCTACCAGCAGGACGATTTTCAGGTCAAGACCCCCACCGATGTCATCGGCCAGCATATCCACCTGGTGAAGTTCGATGTCATGTCGGCCGACGGCTCGGCCAACGGCTGGAACTACGAGGACGGCACTTTCAGTCCCGACGAGGTGGTGGAGCGCATCGATGCCATCAACGCCTTTAACGTCAAATACAGGCCCGGGACGCCGCCTCTGGCACCGGAGCCTGGGTTTAGGGGCGTTCTGGGAGCCAGGACGACCATCCAGCGCTGGTATGTCGATGCGGTCACAAACAACCAGGGTGAGGATCGAGGACTGGGCAACGTCTATACCCACGACCACTTCGGCCCCTCCACCCACCAGCAGGCTGGACTCTACGCCACACTACTCACCGAGCCGGCGGGCTCCAGTTGGCGCGACCCGGATACCGGCGTTGCTCTTGGGGGCCGCGGCGACGGCGGTCCAACGAGTTGGAACGCCGACATCCTCGCAGGCGGCAACAGCTATCGGGAGTTCTACTTCGAATTCGCCGACTTCCAGCTGGCTTATGCCACCCCGGGCCTGCCAAGGGCCCAGGGGGGGAACGCTGTCCCCGTGAACCCGCCCGGGATGGTGGCAGTCGGCCTCCCCTTCCTGCTGGAGCGGCCAGCCGTTTGCCCCAATGGTGATCCGAATACGGTCGGATGCCCCGAGGCAATCTCGGCCGATGAGGTCGGCACCTTCACTGTCAACTACCGCAACGAGCCTCTGCCCCTGCGGGTGCGTGACCCTGGCTCCAACAGCCAAGCCAACGGCTTGGCCGGCGATATCTCCTTGGCCTTCTCCTCCCACATCAACCGTATGGATGCCAACCTCAACAGTCAGCCCGGCTTCTATCCGCCTTTGACCGCCGACGTGGGGCCGCGCGACCCCTTCACCCCGATGCTGCGAGCCTACGACGGTGATACTATCCGGATCCGGGCTCAGGTCGGGGCACAGGAGGAGGGGCACAACATGAGCGTCCACGGACAGAAATGGCTTCAGGAATATGCCAGCCCCAACAGCGGTTATCGCAATGCCCAGATGATGGGGATCTCGGAGCAGTTCCAGTTCATCGCTCCGATCGTCCTCGCCAATACCCAGGCCGGCAACCGGGCCGACTATCTCTACTCGACCGACGCCTCGGTCGACGGATACTGGAACGGTGGCTGGGGGCTGCTGCGCACGTATGACCGGCTGCGTGGTGATCTGCCGGCCCTGCCCAACAATCGTATCGGCAGTCAGGGGCTGAGGATCCGCAACGCAGGGGACTTTACTGACCTGTGCCCGAACGATGCCCCCGTGCGCGCCTACGACGTCACCGCCGTCGCCGCCCAGGAGGCCTTGCCCGGAGGGACACTGGTTTACAACTCCCGCGGATCGCTTCACGATCCGACGGCCATCCTCTACGTCCTGACCGCCGACCTGAATGCTGACGGCACGCTCAAGCCTAGTGCACCGGTCGAGCCGCTGATCCTGCGCGCCGCCGCCGGGGAATGCATCGAGGTTACCCTGCGCAATGATCTGCCTGAGGTGTTACCCGATCTGGACGGCTTCAACACCATGCCGCCTATCATCGATCACTTTAACGCCAACCAGGTGGTTCCCTCCAACAAGGTCGGCCTCCATGCCCAACTCGTAGCCTACGATGTCACCAAGTCGGACGGCGCCAACGTCGGCATCAACAATGGGCAACTGGTCGCTCCGGACGACACGGAGCCGAAGGTTTACCGCTGGTACGCAGGTGACGTGCGCCTGGTCGACGGCAACCTGATGGCCACGCCCATGGAACTGGGAGCGATCAACCTGATCTCCTCCGACCGGATCAAGCACAGCAACAAGGGGGCCATCGGCGCGCTGATCATCGAGCCCGAAGGCTCCAACTGGGTGACGGATCTGGGGACACGCGCCTCGGCAACCGTCACCAAATCCGATGCCAGCACCTTCCGCGAGTTCGTCGTCCTGCATCAGGACGACATCAACCTGCGCTATAACGGCAACCAGCCGGTACCCATCGTCGGCGTCGAACATGATGCGGAGGACACCGGCCAGCGGGCTCTCAACTACAGGACCGAGCCGCTGTGGCAGCGCCTCGGATATGCTCCCGACGCCAACGAGGAGTTCACCAGGACCCTTGATTTCACCGACGCACTCTCTAACAACCAGGTGGGCGGTGACCCGGAAACGCCTGTCTTCACCGCCATCGCCGGCGACGAGGTTCGCTTCCGCGTTCTGCAGCCGGGGGGGCATGCCCGCAACAGCTCCGTCACCCTCCACGGCCACTCCTGGCAGCGCATGCCTTACGTTAACGATTCCAAAAGAATCGGCAACAATATCCTCAGCAACTGGATCGGAGTACAGGAAGGGCACGGACCCGCCAACCACTTCGATATTGTCCCCACCCACGGTGCCGGTGGCAAATACAGTGTGACAGGTGATTACCTCTATCGTGACCTGACCCCCAGTCACTTTGACAACGGCAGTTGGGCCATTTTCCGGGTCCAGTAAATAAGGAGAACCTGTTTCTCGGGGCGGAGGCGGATCCATCCGGACCGCATCCGCCCTCTACGTGGTGTCCGCTGTGGATGCTGTCATCCAGCGGAAAAAACCACCAAACGTGCTAAACTTGAAACGGAATTTTTCCCACATTGGCCGGAAGGCCCGCCATGTTGAAACTCGCCTCTGTCACCTGTCTCTTCCTCCTTGTCGGCGCTTTTACGCCTGCGTCTTTTGGGGCAGGACTCCCAACCAAAACCACCGGTAATATGGGCACAGAGGTCTTTGTCGACAAGGGCGTGCGGGTTGAATTCTCCGTCGTGCCCGAAGCGGTTGCAGAGGGAGCCTCGGGAATGCTGCGTGAAGCGGAGGTGGCGGAGGTTACCTTCCGCATCAGCGACGTCGCCACCGGTGCACCAATATCGCCCCTGGAACCGGCCGTCTGGGTCAACTTGGTCAGGGACGGATCGGAACGGGAAGAATTAAGCTGCAAAGAGAAGGTTGGACTTTACCTGCAGGGAACCCTCGGTTTTCAGGCGGACTTCGACTTAAACAAGTTCTACATGCTGGTGATGAACAACGACCACACCATCTCCGTGGTCGATCCGATTCTCGGCGTCAGCGGCATCACCCAGCTCTACGACATGGTTGTACTCAAGGAGAGGGCGGAGGACTGGGTCATGGGCCCCAGAGACGAGCATCTCTTTGTGACTATGCCGAAAGCCGGGATGGTCGCCGTGGTCGACTTGGAGAATTTCGAGGTGATCCAAAACGTGGCCGTCGGCGACAATGCAGTGCGCATCGCTCTTCAGCCCGACGGGCGACATCTTTGGGTGGGCATTGATGGTTCAGAGCCGCAAAAGAGCGGCGTCACTATTGTCGATGCCCACGACTACAAAGTGGTTGCCCACATCGCCACCGGGGCCGGTCACCACGAGATTGCATTCTCCGACGACAGTCTGCTGGCCTTTGTCACCAACAGCGAACAGGGTACCCTCTCGGTGATCGACACCCAGACCCTGAAGAAGATCAAGGACATCCCTGTGGGCAAGCGGCCCGTTTCGGTCAGTTTTTCAGGCCTGAGCCGGGCCGCCTATGTCGCCAGCGAGGCGGAAGGCCGCATCGTGGTTGTCGGGGGCGCGGACTCCAGGCCGCTCAAGACCATCCGCAGCGAACCCGGACTCATTGCCCTACGCTTCTCGCCCGATGGTCGCTGGGGGTTTGCGGTCAATGCGAAAAACGGGGTTCTCTACGTGGTAGATGCATCGGTTGATTCCGTCGCTCACACCATCGACATCGGCGAAGAACTCCACCAGGTGGCGTTCACCGACACCTACGCCTATGTCCGGTCTCTCTCCTCCCCGCAGGTCGCCATGATTCGGCTGAATGAATTGGGTCAAAAAGGGGCGCCAAAGGCGACGGTCATCCCCATGGGGACAAGGCCGCCGGGTGAATACCCATTCCCCTCCGTGGCCGATGCCATCTCTCCGACGGGAGAGTATTATACCGTTCTCGCCGCCAATCCGGCGGACAAGAGCGTGTACTACTATATGGAAGGGATGGTCGCCCCGATGGGGACGTTCCCCACTTACGGCCGCGTTCCTCGGGCCGTGCGGGTTGTCGACCGGAGCCTTCGGGAGACGCAAAGGGGGGTCTATTCGACCAAGTTGAGGATTCCCAAGGACGGGACCTACGAGGTGCTCTTTCTCATCGACTCCCCGTGGCTCTACAACTGCTTTTCCTTCAACGCCGAACCCAACCCGCTGCGGGAGCGGCAGCGGCAGCAGGCCCCTGTGAAGATCGATTTTGCCGACCCGCTGGAAGCTGTTGCCGTGGGGCAGAAGGTGTCCATACGCTTTTCTTTCCGCCGGGGAGACGGCATCCCCTTGAAGGGCCTTGAGGACGTGACCATTTTCATTGCCAGCCCTCCCGGGAACAGGCAGCGGCGCCAGTTGGCCACCCCCCTGGAAAACGGATGGTACCAGGCGACTTTTACGGCCGATCGCCCCGGGGTCTACTCCGCCTATTTTGCCGTGCCCTCCCTCGGGGTCGATGTTGACGACCTGCCATCCCGGGTCTTCAGGGTGATTCCAATCCCGAGGCCCCCGGAGAGGAGGTAGGGATGTTTATGCATAAAAACGTTGCCATGCATAACCGCTCGGCCAGGACGGTGACCCGAGCCCTTTTCTGTCTTGGGATGATGATCTGCATCCTGCTGGCGCCGGGTGTTGCAAGGGCCGAAGCCAACATCGTTCATCCCCAAGTGCCCGATCTGGAGCTGGTTAACCAGGATGGGGAGCGGGGGCGGCTGCTCAGCGATTTCATCGGTGACAAACTCGTCGCCGTCACCCTCACCTTCACATCCTGCCAGACCATATGTCCCGTTCTGGATAGCATCTTTCTGGAAGTGCAGTCCAAGATTCCCGCTCATGCGGAGAAGGGGATCGAACTGCTGTCGATCAGCATCGATCCTGCCACCGATATCCCGCCGCGGTTGAGGGCCCATGCCGAGGAGATCGGCGCTCAGCCTGGCTGGACGTTTCTGACCGGTGAGCAGGGGAAGGTCAATCGAATCCTCAAAGCGCTCGAGGTCTACACTCCCGATATTGCCAACCATCCCCCCGCAATCTTTGTCGTCGATGGCCGCCGAGGGGTGTGGGTCCGTCTGTACGGTTTTCCTTCTGCCGACTTGGTCAAGGCGACCCTTTTGGAATTCCAGGCGGCTCGCGCCGCATCGGAATAGGAGACCTCATTGCAGATGAAATCCGCACCTGCGCTTTCGGGGCTGTTGCAACTGTCGGTTATGGCGGCCCTCGCCCTCGCGCTTGCCTCGCCTGCCGCCGCCCAGGCCCGCCCCGGAGACCCTGAAAGGGACCGACAGTATTTCACCGACCTGCCTCTCGTGACCCATGAGGGGCGGTCTGTCCGCTTTTACCGCGATGTCCTTGAGGGGAAGGTGGTGCTCGTCACCGGTTTTTAC
>QKGY01000092.1 GCA_003250235.1 Desulfuromonadaceae bacterium | reverse complement strand
CTGGAGCACCTGATCACCACCTATGGCTATCCCCTGGTGATGGCCGGAACGTTTCTGGAAGGGGAAACCATTCTGGTCATCGCCGGCTTCCTGGCGCACCGCGGATACCTGAGTCTTCCCCTGGTGATCCTGGCGGCCTTTGTCGGCACCTTTACCGGAGACCAGCTGTTCTTCCACCTCGGCAGACACAAGGGGATGGCTTTTCTGGACAAGCGCCCCTCCTGGAAGCGCCGTTCGGAACGCACCTTTCGTCTCCTGCACAAACACCAGACCGCGGCCATTCTCGGTTTCCGTTTTCTTTACGGCCTGCGCACCGTGACGCCTGTCGTCCTTGGTGCCAGCGGCATCTCCCCCCTGCGGTATTTGCTTCTCAACGGCATCGGGGCACTGGGTTGGGCGGCAGCGATTGCCAGTGCCGGTTTTGTATTTGGGCAGGTGCTGGAAAAGATGATCTCCACTCTTCATCGATACGAACACTGGGCGCTGTTGGCCATGGTTGTAATCGGATTCATGGTATGGATCTGGAATTTATACCGCGACCGACAACCGCCTCCTGAATGAGCCCGCGAAATAAAAAAGCGACCTCCAACGAGGTCGCTTTTTTTGTCGATTCTGCCAACGCTGTTCTCACCGTCCGGCCTTGAGTTTTTCCCAGTATTTTTCGTAGACGGTGATGGCATCCCCGATGTCGACCTGAAACTCGGCGTTGACCAGATCCTCCGCGGTCGGATAGACGGTGCGGTTGTTGCGGACCGCTTCGTCGAGCCGTTTCACCGAAGCGAGGTTCGGCGAGGCATAGCCGATCTCCTCGGAGATGAACTGTCCGATCTCGGGGCGCAGCAGGAAGTTGATCAGGGCCATGGCGTTGTCGACATTTTTGGCATTTTTGGGAATGACCAGGCTGTCCAGCCACAGGATCACCCCCTCCTTGGGATAGACGTATTTGATGGCCGGGTTTTCCTGTTCGGCCGCATAGGCTTCGCCGTTCCAGATCATGCCCGTATTCACCTCGCCCCCCAGGTAGGGGAGCTTGGGGGAATCGGAATTGAACACCCGGACGTTGGGCATCAGGGTCACCAGTTTCTCGTAGGCCTGGCGAATCTGCTCCGGGTCGGTGGCGTTGCCCGGGTAGCCCAAAGTCCTCAGGGCCATGTGAAAGACTTCGCGTACATCGTTGGTCAGCAGCACCTGCCCCTTGAATTCGGGGTTCCAGAGATCGGCCCAGGCCGTCACCTTGTTGGGATCGATCTCTGCGGTATTCACCGCGATCCCCGTACTTCCCCACAGATAGGGAACGCTGTAGCCATTGTCCGGATCGAAGGGGCGGTTGAGCAGTTTAGGATCGAGATTCGTGTAGTTGCTCAGCTTGCTGTGGTCAATCTTGTGCAGCAGCCCCTCGTTGCGCATCTTGTTAACGTAGTAGGTGGAGGGAACCGCCAGATCGTACCCGCCACCATCCAAGAGCTTGAGCTTGGCGTACATCGCCTCGTTGCTGTCGTAGGTGGTGTAGATGACCTTGATCCCCGTTTCCTCGGTGAATTGCTCCAGGACCTTTTCAGGGAGGTATTCGGACCAGTTGTAGAAATAGACCACTTTGTCGGCAGCCATGGCCGACAGAGGCAGAGCCAGCACCAGAACAAGCAGCATCAGCAGTCGTTTCATTTTTTCCTCCTTAGCAGAATCTGGGACAGGGTCACAAAGAGCAGAGGGACCAGAAACAGGATCGTCGCCAGGGCGTTGACCTCGGGTTTGACTCCCAGGCGAACCATGGAATAGATCTTCAATGGCAAAATCTCGAAACTCGGCCCGGTGACGAAAAAGCTGACGATGACGTCGTCGACGGACAGGGTGAAGCTCAGGAGCCATCCCGCCGCCACCGCCGGCAGCGCCAGGGGCAAGAGTATTCGCAGGAAGGTGCGCAGTTCCCCGGCACCCAGGTCCCGTGCCGCCTCGATGATACGGGTATCGAAGCCGCTCAGCCTTGAGTATACCGTGATAATCACGAAAGGCAGGCTGAAGGTGATGTGCGCCAGCAGCAAGGACCAGAATCCGAGCTGTACATGCAGAACGATGAAGAGCATGAGCAGGGAGATGGCCATCACGATGTCCGGAGACATCATCATGACAAACAGCAGGGCGTTGAGTACCTGACGCCCTGCGAACCGGTAGCGGTAGAGGCAGACCGCCGACAGGGTGCCGAGCGCTGTAGCCAGGGTCGCCGACAGCGTGGCGATGATCAGGGAGCGGATGGCCGCATCGACCAGCAGGCTGTTGTCAAAGAGACTCGCGTACCACTTGAGGGAAAAGCCCTGCCAGCTTGTACCGTACTTGGAGGCATTAAAGGAGGTGGCGATCAGCACCAGGATCGGCAGATAAAGAAAGAGGTATACCAGAAGGAAATAACCGTTTCGAATCCAGCGCGCCATCTCAGATCCCTCCGCTGTTGAGGCGGCGGATGCTGCGGTAGTACGCCAGCAGGATCACGGCCATCGCCAGGGTCATGGTCACGCTGGCCGCAGAGCCAAAGGGCCAGTCGCGGGCATCGAGGAACTGGTTCTTGATAAAGTTGCCAATCAGCAGATCCTTGGCGCCTCCGAGCAGATCGGCGATGTAAAACATCCCCAGCGCCGGCAGAAAGACCAGCAGGCTTCCGGCGATGATTCCCGGCAGGGTCAGAGGAATGACCACGCGAATAAAGGCTTGCAGACGGCTTGCCCCCAGATCGGAGGCCGCTTCGATCTGGCTGGAATCGAGCTTTTCGATGACGGCGTACAGCGGAAGGATCATGAAGGGAAGCAGCACGTACACCATCCCGACGGTCACCGCCGAGCTGGTATATAAAAGACGCAAGGGAGCGTCTATCAGACCGAGAGCCAAAAGCACCGTATTGAGCAGACCCTTGGTGGCGAGAATGGTCTTGATCGCGTAGGTGCGAATCAGCGAATTGGTCCAGAACGGGATGATGACCAGCACCAGGAGGACGGGGCGCCAACGGGTTGTCAGACGTGCCAGGCGGTAGGCGAACGGATAACCGATAAGCAGACACAGCAGGGTGGCCACCAGGGCCAGCAGGGTCGAGTGGGCGAATACGCCAAAGTAGACGGGGTCGAAGAGCTTGCGGTAATTTTCAACGGTGAAGAGAACGTCGACGAAGTGCTCTTCGCTGCGCTGCAGGAAACTGGTCACGACGATCATGAGATTGGGGATCAGAACGAAGATCCCCAGCCACAGGGCCAGCAGGCCGATCGTGAGAAATTTGAACAGGCTCTTATCCCGCATCGGGCAGCACCACCTCCCAGTTCTTCACCCAGCCCACAGCGACTCTCTCCCCCGGATCGTAATCGAAGGAAGGATCCTCTTCATCGAAAAACTCGCTGGCCAGAATCCGCTTGCCGTTCTCCAAGGCGATGACGGAATCGAGGGTCATCCCTTTGTAGGTCCGCTCCACCACCTTCCCGAGCAGACGCCCCTCTGCCGAGGCGTCATCCCGAGCTTCCGAGAGCCGCATATCTTCGGGCCGTAGCAGTATCTTGATCTTCTCACCCCGCGCAAAGGGGCGCTCGGAACGCAGAGTGCATTCCAGCCCTTCCACAACGGCGCGAATTACCTGAGGATCGATGCGCTCGAGGACCTCACCGTCAAAGACGTTGATCTCCCCGACGAACCGGGCCACAAAGAGGTTGGCCGGGGTCTCGTACACTTGACGCGGGGTTCCGATCTGCTCGATGCGCCCTTCGCACATGACCACGACGCGATCGGACATCGACAGCGCTTCCTCCTGATCGTGCGTGACAAAAATGAAGGTGATCCCCAGGCGCCGCTGCAGCTGCTTGAGTTCGACTTGCATCTCTTTGCGCAGCTTGTAATCCAGAGCATTGAGGGATTCATCGAGAAGGAGCACCCGCGGCCTGTTGACGACCGCGCGGGCAATGGCCACCCGTTGCTGCTGCCCTCCGGAGAGCTGATGCGGGCGTCTGGCGGCATATTCCTCCAGCCGGACCATGCGCAGCATCTCCTGGACCCTCTGTCGGACTTCCTCCTTCGGCACTTTCTTCATCTTCAGTCCGAAGGCGACATTGTCAAACACGTTCATATGGGGAAACAGGGCATAGCTCTGGAAAACCGTATTGACATTGCGCTGTTCGGGAGGAAGGGCGTTGACTGCCTGGCCGGCGATGGAAATCTCTCCGGAATCCGCGGCCTCGAAACCGGCCAATAGTCGCAGAATGGTCGTCTTGCCGCAACCGGATGGCCCCAGCAGAGTGAGAAATTCACCGTCGTAAACCGTCAGATCCAGCCGATCCAGAATGGTTTTGCCGTCATAACTTTTGACGATGTTTTTCAACTCGACGACGGCGCTGCGCAGCTCGGACATGAAGAAAATAACTCCCTCGAATCAAAACACCCCCTTTTACCTTGCAATGCCCGGTAAATACAAGCTTTTTCACAGGCGTATCACTCCGCGCAGACAGCCCCTGTCCATTGCGTTAGCCGGCCCTGCCTTTCTTATCCTTTTTGGTTTGACAGGGGCAGGGTTTCCGACCATCATTTGAGCCGCAACCGGATGCGGTTTCCCAGGGGCTCTTGCTCCGACCGTACCACGACAGACAGGTGTGGATATGACGATCAAAATCATCACCACCGGCGGAACCATCGACAAGATCTATTTCGATCAGAAGAGTCAGTTCCAGGTTGGCGAACCGCAGATCATCGACGTTCTGAAAGAAGCGAATGTCACCTTCGACTACGACATCCTGGAGCTGCTGCAAAAAGACAGTCTCGATCTGACCGATGAAGACAGGGCCCTGATCCGCCGTACGGTCGAAACGGACCCTCATCGTCACTTCGTCGTGACGCACGGCACCGACACCATGGTCCAGACGGCACAGGCGCTTTTGGGGCTTTCCGGCAAGGTCATCGTCCTGACCGGTGCCATGCAACCGGCCCGATTCCGCCACACCGATGCCGTATTCAACATCGCTTGCGCGGTGACAGCGGTGCAGCTTCTCAAAGAGGGCGTCTACATCGCCATGAACGGACGTATTTTCGATCCGCGAAAGGCCCGGAAGAACCTCGCCGACCACCGTTTCGAAGAACTCTGACCCGGTTCGGTCACACCGTTTTGATCATGAAGGAGAGATGAATGGCCTGGATCGCCGAACCGCAAGCTTGGGTTGCCTTGCTGACCCTGACCGCCCTGGAAATCGTCCTAGGCATCGACAACATCATCTTCATCACCATTCTGGTTGGGCGCCTTCCCCGGCAGCAACGCACGCGGGCCCGTTATCTCGGTCTGGCGCTGGCCATGCTCAGCCGCATTGCCCTGCTGCTCTCCCTGACCTGGGTCATGACTCTGACCGCCCCGCTGTTCACGTTGCTGGGAAACGCTCTGTCAGGACGCGACCTGATTCTGATCGGCGGCGGTCTCTTTCTGTTCGGCAAGAGCACCTTCGAAATCCACGGCAGCTTGGAGAGCGCAGAGAAAGAAAACACCCCGAAGGATGCCGTCAGTTTTGTCAATGTCCTGGTTCAGATCACCCTGCTTGACATCATCTTCTCTCTCGATTCGGTCATCACCGCCGTCGGACTGGCACAGCATCTGACGATCATGATTTTGGCCATCGTTATCGCCGTACTCGTCATGATGGCGGCGGCCCGCCCGATTGGCGAGTTCGTCGACAGCCATCCCACGCTCAAGATGCTGGCTTTGAGCTTTCTCATCCTCATCGGCGTCACCCTGGTTGCCGAGGGACTCGATTTTCATATCCCCAAGGGCTATATTTACTTTGCCATGGCCTTTTCGGTATGTGTCGAGATGCTCAATCTCAGGATACGCCGAAAGCGTGTGGAGCCCGTTCACTTGCGCAAACCCCTGCGTGGAGGAGAAGAAGTCTGAACCGTTCATTTTCCAAGGTGCACGCTGATGTCCGTTCTCGATACCTATGACCAGTTCCGGGACAAGGTGGAAACCCTCTGTCGGCAGATCGAAAAAGACCATGCAGCCGGCATCGCCTGCCACGCCGGCTGTGACAGCTGTTGCCGGTCTCTGACCCTGTTTCCCGTCGAAGCCTATGCGCTGGCCCGCGCTCTGGCACAACGGCCAGCGTCTGAAGCGGAAGTCATCCGCCAGCGTGCCCGGGAAGCCACGCCCGATGGCCCCTGCCCCCTTCTTGAAAACGGGCGTTGTCTGCTGTACGCTGCCCGTCCCCTTATCTGCCGTACCCACGGGCTGCCCATCCTGATCCGCGAAGAGGGGCAGAACCGGGTCGATTTCTGCCCCTTGAATTTTACAGGGTACGACAGCCTCCCCGGTACGGCGCTGATCGACCTTGAGCGTCTCAACCAGGTTCTCGTTGCCGTCAACCGGGAATTTGTTGCCAGGATCGCTACCACGCAAAATCTCCCAGACAGAATTCCTGTCCGTGAAGCCCTGCTGCTCCCCTGGCCGCCCGAGCCTCTTTCTTCCGAGAATTCCTGATCGACTTAAGCAGAGCAGGCTGGTATCTTCAAAAATGTTCATCTTTAAATAGTGTTCATATTTTTTATTCTATTAATATTTGTGGACACACTCACCAGAAAACAGCCTCATCTGGACAGCCATTTTTTTCCATGCTAGTCTGACGACCATCCTCCCCTTTCCGTTCCGGAAGGGGGTTTTTAACGTTTTATGAACAAGGATTGACCGTGACCATTCTTTCCGCCACGATGCTGCTGTTGCTCGTCATGGACCCCATAGGCAACATTCCGCTTTTTCTTACCGCCCTCAAGGATGTGCCTGCGCAGAGACAGAAAAAGGTCATCCTGCGTGAACTTCTGTTCGCCCTGATCGTACTGGTCCTCTTCCTGTTTCTGGGCAAATTTCTTCTTCGCGTCTTGAACATCTCCGACCCGACACTGACCGTAGCCGGTGGCATCATCCTGTTTATGATCGCCATCCGCATGGTGTTCCCCACCCCCAAGGGCCTCTACGAGTCCCCTATCGAGTTCGAAGGGGAACCCTTTGTCGTGCCTCTGGCCATCCCCTTTATCGCGGGTCCCTCGGCTCTGGCTTCGGTGCTGTTCATCATGAACCGGGATACGAGTCGTTGGCCGGAATGGCTGCTGGCCATCCTGATTGCCTGGCTGATCACCGGCTCGACCCTCTTTCTCTCAAGCAGTCTCAACCGTTTTCTGGGTAAGAGGGGGATCGTGGCGATCGAGCGCCTGATGGGGATGATCCTGACAACGATTGCCGTACAGATGGTGATGGGAGGGGTCGGACACTTTTTAACGGAAGCCTTAAAAAACAAATAAACCGGGCCTACCCGACGAATGGCTCAAGGTGTGGTAATATTGAGCACTTCGAGTTTCTATTTATTTGGTTCTGACTCCCAGGAAAAACAGATCTCTGCCATGAAACGTTTACGTATCTTGTTTCTGATGCGCCACATCCTGCTGGGCACCCTGTTGCTCTGCGGTTTCTCCGTCTTGCAAAAACTTGCGGTCGGTGTCGACCCACTGCTGCCGAGGGGGTACCTGATTCCGTTGTTTTTCGGTGCCATAGCGGGCCTGTTGTACGGCATGCAGATGCTCAGGATTCAGCACCTCAACGCTCTGCTCTCCGAGAGGGTCCATACCCTGGAAGCGTTGCTGCCCGTGTGCTCCTACTGCAAAAAGATCCGCATCGAATCCGAAAACGCTCCAGAAGGGGGCTTGTGGAAAAACATCGAAGATTACTTCCACGAAAAAACCCAGGTGGAATTTTCCCATAGTCTGTGCCCCGACTGCCTCCGAGTTCATCAACCCGAATTCTACGAGGACCACTTTCTGCGCGGCTTAAGCCGATAACCCGGACCAGGGCAGCAAATCTGCTGCCCGACGATATGGGATGGTGGCCCTATGCTTTTGCATAAAAATCCCGGTCTCGACGATGTCGACGACTGCCCGTATCTGCCGAACCGACTGAAGCAATTCAGCTACTTTCTGGCCAGCGACTTAAACCAGGAAGATCTTTCCCTGCTTCTGGCGCAGGGATGGCGCAAATTCGGCTGGTATTACTTCCGCCCCGCCTGCTTCGGCTGCCTCGCATGCACACCCTTGCGTATTCCAACCGCCTCCTTTTGTCCGTCGCGAAGCCAGCGCCGTGTTGCGCGAAAAAATTCACGGCTGAGGATGATCTTCGGGCCGCTGGCTTTCAGCCAGCGCGTCTATGAAATCTACCGCGACCATGCCTTGCAGCGCTTCGGACAAAGCAGTACGGAGGAAGATTTCCTGTTGAATTTCTTCACGCCATCCTGTCCGGCCCTGCAATCCCAGATCTACGTGGACGATACGCTGGTCGGGGTGGGATTTCTCGATCGGGGGGAAAATTGCCTGAGCAGCGTTTACTTCGCCTTCGACCCGCACTATGCGGAACTTAACCTGGGAACGTTCAGCATTCTGCAGGAAATCGCCTATGCCCGCAGTCAGGGACTGTCCTGGTACTACCTGGGCTATTACGTACGCGACTGCCAGAGGCTCGCTTACAAGGACGCATTCAGGCCCAGGCAGTATTTCGACTGGACCCGTCAACTCTGGTTTGACGTGGAGAGAGAGGACGATCAGCCCAGCGACAACCACCCCCGGGAGCGAAAATAGTCTTCCAGACGGTCACAGGCTGCATCGATCTGAGCAATAGAATTGGCGTAAGAGAAGCGCAGGTATCCTTCAGCGCCTTCCCCGAAGTCGATCCCTGGCGTGAGCGCCACACCGGTCGCCTCGAGGAGGTCGTAAGCCAGCGCGAGAGAATCCCCCTGGATATGCCGGGCATCGGCCAGGATATAAAAGGCCCCGGCAGGTTTTTTCGCGACATTGAGCCCGAGACGCTCCAGACGCGCCAGCAGATGATGACGTCGTTCGTCGTAGGCATGCCGCATCCTCGCCACATCGGCGTCGCACTCCCTCAGCGCGGCGATCCCCGCGTGCTGCACGAAGTTATTGGCGCTGATCAGAAAGTTCTGATGCAGGCTCTGCAGGGTGCGCATACAGGCCTTGGGGGCGATCAGGTATCCCAGGCGCCACCCGGTCATGGCGTAAGCCTTGGAAAAGCCTCCGAGCACAAAAGCCTCGGAGGTGAATTCCAGAACGCTGCGCTCTTCCCCCTCATAGGTCAGACCGTGATAAATTTCGTCGGCGATCAGCGGTACCGGAAGTCGGGACAACGCCTCCAGCCAGGGGACCGGCATGAGGGACCCGGCCGGGTTGGAAGGGGAATTGATCAGGACGCCGCGGGTGCGTGGTGAAACAAGGGCCTGCACCTCTTCGGGGCGGGGCTGAAATCCATCCTCCACGCGGGTTCGCAGAAAACGCGGGATCCCCCCCATGAAGCGGATGAAATTGGGGTAGCAGGCATAGCTGGGATCGGCCAGGATGATCTCGTCCCCGTCATCCAGAATACTGGCGAATAGAAGGAGCATCAGCGGACTGGTACCTGACGAAACCAGGATCTGTCCGGGGTTGACGGTGACCCCGTAGCGGCGCCAGTAAAAGGCGGCGATTTCCTCACGGATTTCCCGATGCCCCAGCGAATGGGTGTACGAGGTGTGTCCCTGTTTCATCGACGCGATCGCGGCCTCGACCACCGGTTCAGGCGTGGGAAAATCGGGTTCACCCAGACACAGGTAGATGACCTCCCGCCCCTGCGCTTCGAGCTCCTTGGCCCGTTCCATGAGTTCCATGGCAAGAAAAGGGGTGACCTGTTTCGCTCTTCGGGATATGTTGATGTGCATGCGTTGCCTCCTGGGGATCGACCGAAAAACCGCGTCCAGACTAGCTCCCGACCCGGCAGAATTCAAGTTTTTTCGGGCCGTACACCGAGTGGTTCGCCCACACCCCATTTGCTTGGGTCAACAGGAAACGCCTTCATTTATTTCACATAGCGGAGACTCAGGGTATGGATAATTTCACCATTGTCCGGACAGAACACCTCAATCATCACGGCTATCTTTTCGGCGGCGCCATGCTCAAATGGGTGGATGAATTCGCCTGGCTGGTCGCCTCCCTGGATTTTCCGGGATGCACGCTGGTGACCATCGGTATGAACGACATCGACTTCAAGGAGCGGGTTCTCAACGGATCAATTCTGCGTTTTCGGATTCTGCCGCGCAAACAAGGACGCACATCGGTGCGGTACGCCGTGGATGTTTACGCCGACGAGCCGGGGGCCAAGGTGGAAAAGCAGGTTTTTTCCACGGAAATCACTTTTGTGCGTCTGGACGAGAAGGGGGACAAATGCCCCCTGCCTCAGCAGGAAACCCTGCGATCCCAAGCGGGCATTCCCCGATAAAAGATCCGACGATGAGGGCCGGCTTCAGCCTTTCCCGCCGGGGTTCCAGCCGTTGCGGTGAATCCGCTCGGGCCTGAAGCGGTTCGCATCGCCTCTCGACTCCTCGGTGAAGCCCAGAGCAACCAGGCTGAAGGCCTGGACGGTGACAGGGAGAGAAAACACCTCCCGCATGGCTGCCATCCACTCGGCATTCGGAAAGACCCCGACCCACACAGCCCCCAATCCCTCGGCATGGGCAGCCAGAAGCATGTTCTGCGTGGCGGCGGCACAATCCAGCATCCAGTTGCCGGGAAATCGCTCCAGGCGAATGTCGCCGCATACCAGGATAGCCACCGGCGCGGTATCGAGCATGGAGGCATAGGGGTGGTACGCCATGATGCGGCCGAACAGCTTCTTGTCGTCAACCACGATGAAATGCCAGGGTTGTTCGTTGCCGGCCGAGGGAGCATACATCCCGGCCTTCAGAACGGTTATACCGCCGGACGCTGCGTCGTGTCCAGATGGCTTGCAGAGCCTCCATTTTCACCTCCTTGCCTCCCCTGTCCCTCGCCCACGCCGTACAATCTTCTACTCTTTCGGAAGATGGACCTCTCCCTGGAGCCGAAAGAGCACATGGAGAAATTTGCGCACCCGATCCGAGAACAGCTTTTCAGCCACATAGTCCGCAGCGGTCTTTTTGGAAATCTCCGCCAGGGTCGGGTAGGTATGAATCGCCCCGGCCACGGTCGTCAGCTTGACCCCGCCGTTGATGACCGCCACCCATTCGTGGATCAGTTCGCCGGCGTGTGGGCCGGCAATCTGGCAGCCCATCACCCGTCCTCTGGGATCGACGAGAATCTTGATCTTCCCCGCCGTTTCCCCTTCGGCCTGTGCCCGATCATTGTCACTGAACGCCTCTTCGATGATCCGGTAGTCCAGCCCCTCTTCCTTGGCCCGCTTTTCGTTGAGACCGACGGAGGCGATTTCCGGATCGGTATAGGTACACCAGGGAACCCGGCGGTAATCCGCTCTGCGCGGAAGATGCAGCACGCTGTTGCTCAGGGCGATCCCCGCTTCGTACCCGGCCACGTGGGTAAACAGATAGCGCCCCGTCACGTCGCCGACGGCATAGATATGGGGGACGCTGGTACGCATCCGGTCATCCACCGGGATGCCTTTGGCCGAGTAAGCCACCCCGGCCGTCTCCAGGTCCAGGTGCTCGACGTTCGGGCTGCGTCCCGCAGCCACCAGAAGGGCCTCCCCTTCGAGAATCCGCTCGGTGTCTTCGCCCAGAGCCGAACGGACATGAAGACGAAAGACACCGTTTTCCCGGGAGGCTTTGACCACCCGGATTCCCGTCAGCAGGGTCACTCCTTCGGATCGCATCCGCTCGAGCAGGATGGCCGCCATATCCGGATCTTCCGGTCCCAGGATCTGCTCGGCCAGCTCAACCACGGTAACCTGCGATCCGAGTCTCTGAAATGCCTGCGCCATTTCCACGCCGATGGGGCCGCCGCCCAGGATCAGGAGGCGTTGGGGGAGCGTCTGCTGATGAAAAACGTTCTCGTTGGTCCAGAAGGACAAGGATGCCAGGCCCTCCACCGGCGGGATCATCGAACGGGACCCTGTGGCGAGAATCCAGGAACGGGCCGAAAGCCTCTGCCCGTCCAGTTCGACCGTATGGGCATCGACAAACCGCGCCTGGCCGAAGCGCACATCCACCCCCAACCCGGCAAACCGTTCAGGAGAGTCATGCTTCTGAATGGTCGCGATGACCGAATGCACCCGATCCATCACCCGACCCAGCTCCACGGCAGGCAGATCGAGGGAAGGAAGGCCGAAATCCCCGGCCCGGCGAACCTGTGACCACAAAGACGCCGTCCGAAGCAGCGTTTTGGAGGGCACGCAGCCGGTGTGAAGGCAATCCCCCCCCAATTGTTCCGCCCTCTCGATGAGCAGGGTCTTGGCCCCGAACTGGGCGCCTCCGGCAGCGGCCGTCAACCCGGCGGCCCCCCCGCCGAGTATGCCGAGATCGTATTCAAAGCGTGTCATGGTGATCGGGCTCCTTTTCCCCAGGAAGGTCAGTGGGGCGACGGCTACGGACTTTTCGGTACATGACGGGAATCAGAGCAAACACCCCCAGCAGTGCGAAGGAGAGCAGCACCCGCGGTGAGACGATATCCTGCAGACTTGTAATCGAGGCAAGGCTCGCGCCGGCATTGGCATAGACGAAACTCCCCGGGACGATGCCGAGCAGGGTGCCGAGAAAAAAGGTGCGCAGGGGCAGGCGGGTCAAACCGGCCGCCAAATTGATGAGGAAAAAAGGAAAGAGCGGAACCAGACGCAGAAAGAGCAAGTAATGAAGCCCTTCGTGCTCGAGCTCACGATTCAGTCTTTCCAGCCGCCCTCCAAATTTCCGTCGCACGGTTTCGCCGAAAAGGTACCGCACCAGCACAAAGGCCAGGGTGGCCCCGAGGGTCGCCCCCAGGTTGGCCAGCAACGTTCCCGTGATTACCCCGAAAATGCCTCCGGCTGCCAGCGTAAGAATCGCAGCCCCGGGAAGGGAGAGGGCCGTCTGAACCAGGTAGATGCCGACAAAAAGCCCCATTGTCAGGGTTTTGTGCGTGCGGTAGAAATCCACAACCGTCATGCGGTTGGCCTGAAGGGACTCAAGGGTCAGAAATCGGCCCAGGTCCAGGAGGAAAAATGCCAGGACAGCCAGGATGATCAAAACCAAAAGAAATATTTTTTTCGTACGCATGGTGTAACCCTGCCGCTAAAAAAAGGACGCTGTCTTTTGTCGATCATTTTTTCCGATTTTGCAACGACCGGAGTAAACCTTTTTCCGGCTGACGCGTCAAAAGGAGTTGATCCGGCTGAAAATCTGTTCCATACGTGGAGGTAGGCTATGTTCTGGATTGTTACGGCATCCATCTGGGCAGGATTTTTTCTGGGAGTCGCACTCATGTCCATCCTCTTCCTCTCCAGAGATGAATTGCCCTGACAAACCAGGGCCCACACTCACGGACGCAGGCTATCAGCCAAGGTGTCCGTCTCTTTCAGAGGCTCTGAAACCCTGTCTTTCAGATGCTCAAGGCAAGCATTGCGGCCAAAATGGCACCCAGGATCATCCCCAACCAGGGACCGGGAAGGGGGCCTCAGGAGTCGCAGGCCTTACGCTCGCCCAGATATCCCAAAAGGCCACCCAGCGCTCCCCCCGCCACCAGCCATCCGATAACCGTCGTCATCATTATGTGATCTCCTGAAAATCCCCTGTTCTTTCAAGGTAACAGGCCACCCCTCCCTTGTCAAAAACCGTACAGCCTGCGCGGCTGCGCTCTGAACACCCCGGAAACATTGACTCTCATCCAATTGCATGTCGCCTCCCCTCCTGCTATACTTCATGGGTTGTTCCTTCGGAATGGCCGGTCCGGCGCAAAACCTCACACGGACGCTCACCCCTTACCTGACTGACGACACCATGACCTTCTTATCCAATATCAGCCCCGAATACGTCGAATCCCTCTACACCCAGTGGAAAGAAAACCCCGACCAGGTCCCCCGCGAGTGGCACCTGTTTTTTGAAGGTTTCGACCTGGGTCAGCAAACCCCTCCCGGTCCCCAGGAAGCGGTCACGTCCCCGCAAGCGGCACTGAAACAATCCGCGGTCCAGTCGCTGATTTACCGATACCGGGATATCGGCCATTTGCTGGCCTGCACCGACCCGCTGAATCCCTGTCCGGTCTCCCACCCGCTTCTCGACTTGAAAGAATTCGATCTCGACGCCTCCGACCTCGATACGGTTTTTCATACCAAGCGCTTCATCAAGGACAGCGCCACCCTGCGGGAAATCCTGGAAACCTTGAAGGAAACCTATTGCCGCTCCATCGGTGTGGAATTCATGCACATCCAGAACCCCGAGGAGCGCCAGTGGCTGAAAAACCGTATGGAGAGCTGCCGTAACCGCGCAGAGTGGACGATGGAACAAAAGCTGACCATCCTGGAAAAACTTCAGGAAGCCACCCTGTTCGAAAATTTTCTGCACCGCAAATTCCTGGGGCAGAAACGCTTCAGCCTCGAAGGAGGAGAGGTCATTATCTCTCTGCTCGACCGGCTGGTCCACAAGGCGGGGGCGATGGCCATGAAAACCCTGGTGCTCGGCATGGCCCACCGGGGTCGTCTGAACGTTCTGGCCAATACGTTTCACAAACCGCTGGAAAATATCTTCTCCGAATTCCAGGACAACAAGGAGTTCGATTTCGTTGGCGAGGGAGACGTCAAATATCACAAAGGATTTTCCATCGACCACGAATTCCCCGGCAAAGGGCACCTGCACCTGACCATGGCCTCCAACCCCAGCCACCTCGAAGCGGTGGACGCGGTTGTCGAAGGCAAGACCCGGGCCCGTCAGGACGAGATCGCCGCCACCGGAGAGAAGTCCATACTTCCCGTTCTCATCCATGGCGATGCCGCTTTCGCCGGTCAGGGGATGGTGGCCGAGACCCTCAACCTCTCCCAACTCGAGGGATACAGCACCGGCGGAACGCTGCACATCGTTCTCAACAACCAGATCGGCTTCACCACGGTGGCGGCGGAGGCCCGCTCCACCCTCTATGCCACCGACGTGGCCAAGATGCTTATGGTGCCGATCTTCCACATCCATGGCGAAGACCCCGAGGCCGCCGCCTATGTAGCCGATCTCGCCCTCGAATATCGGCAGAAATTCGCCAAGGATGTCGTCATGGAAATCATCTGCTACCGGCGCCATGGCCACAACGAGGGGGACGAACCTTTCTTCACCCAGCCCCTCATGTACGAAAAAATCAAGAACCGCCCTCCGGCGCATGAAATCTATGCCCGGCGGCTGGAAGAACAGGGGCTCGAAAGAAGCCGCATCGATACGATGGCGGGGGCCATCCAACAACGCCTGGAAAAAGCTCTCGGCGAAGCCGGTACGACACCGGAGCTAGGCTTTCTCGGCAAGTGGAAGAACATCGCCCGCGAGTACTCGACCGATGCCGTGACGACGGCCGTCGATCCCGACACCCTGCGGGAGCTGGCACACCGGCTGTCGCAGGTACCCGAGGGCTTTACCCCGCACCCCAAGGTGGCCGCCCTGCTGGAAGCCCGGCGCAAAGCCATCGAGGAGGGAGAGGGGATCGACTGGGGTAATGCCGAGCACCTGGCCATGGCCTCTCTTCTGCGTCAGGGAAAGGGCTTGCGGCTGTCCGGTCAGGATGTGCGTCGAGGCACCTTCAACCATCGCCATGCCGTGCTCGTCGACCTGAAGAACGGTCAGACCTACATGCCCCTGGCTGCCGTCGCGGCGGAAAACACCCTATGCCAGATCTACAACAGCATGCTCTCTGAGGTGGCCGTTCTCGGTTTTGAGTACGGATACTCCCTGGAGACCCCTTATGGCCTGGTTATCTGGGAAGCCCAGTTCGGAGATTTCGCCAACGGGGCACAGGTCATCATCGACCAGTTTATCGCCAGCAGCGGCACCAAATGGGACCGCTACAGCGGCATCACCATGTTCCTGCCCCACGGTTTCGAGGGGCAGGGAGCCGAACATTCAAGCGCCCGCATCGAGCGATACCTTCAGCTGTGCGCCGACAACAACCTGCAGGTGGTCAACCCCTCGTCGCCGGCGCAGTTCTTCCATCTGCTCAGGCGCCAGGTTCTACAGCCCTTCCGACGACCGCTCATCGTCTTTACCCCTAAGAGCCTGCTGCGCCATCCCGACTGCCGCTCCACCCTCAAGGACCTGAGCGAGGGGAGCTTTGAGGAGTTCCTGCTTACCGCCGAAAAGCCCGCGGACATCAGCGCGGTGTTTCTGTGCAGCGGCAAAATCTACTACGAGCTGGCCAAACGCCGGCAGGAAACCGGACGCACCGATGTGGCCCTGCTGAGAGTGGAGCAGCTCTACCCCTGGCGGGCAGACAAGCTGAAGCAGATTCTGGCGCCGCTCAAAAAGGCCTCCCGCATGGTCTGGATCCAGGAAGAGCCGCGCAACGCCGGAGCCTGGGACTTCGTCCGCCACCAGCTGATTGACCTGACCGGCAAGGATCCCGAATATATTGGCCGCGACCAGGCTGCCGCCCCGGCAGTCGGTTCTCACCGGCTGCATAACACCGAGCAGGAGGAAATCCTCGAAGCGGCTTTCGGCCCGGCGCCAAAACCATCCTGAGCATAACCGGCGCACCGGGCGGGAATCCCATTTCATCCCCGATGCGTTTCACCCATCCAGCAAGCATGGAGAACACCATGGAAATCAAAGTCCCTCCGGTCGGCGAATCCGTTTTTGAAGCGGTGATCGGAAAATGGCATAAGGCATCGGGAGACTTCGTCCGCAAGGATGAGCTGCTTCTCGAGCTGGAAACGGATAAAATTAATCTGGAAATTCAGGCAGAGGCCGACGGAATCCTCACCATTGCCGCCCAACCGGGTGAGACGGTGCAGATCGGGGCCGTGATCGGCACCATCGACGAGTCCGCCCAGGCGCCTGCCGCCGCCAAAAAGGAAACCGAGGAGAAGACTCCGCCGCCAACAAAGTCGGAATCCCCGGTCAATCCCGCCGCCGCCAAGCTGGCCCGGGAAAAGGGAATCGACCTGAGCACGATCTCCGGAACCGGCAAAGAAGGGCGAATCACGCTGGAGGATGTGCAGCGGGCCCCCGAAACACCCGCCCCGGCCAAGGCTGAGCCCCCCGCACCCCACCCTCAGGCTACGGCGACCCCGGAACAGCCCAAGACGAAACCCGATGCGGACGCACGCATCACCCGCCAGCCGATGACCCCTATCCGCAAGAAGATCGCGGAACGCCTGCTGTCCGTACGGCAACAGACGGCCATGCTCACCACCTTCAACGAGGCGGACATGAGCCGGGTCCTCGCGCTGCGCCAGAAGCATCGGGACCATTTCCAGAAA
>QKGY01000430.1 GCA_003250235.1 Desulfuromonadaceae bacterium | reverse complement strand
GAAACCCGCAGCACCCCGGAAGTGATGGAAATCATCTCCTATCTCCATCATGGCATCATCAAGCGCACGTTCGACATCTGCCTGGCAAAGCATATCGCCGCAGGGCACAGCTTGCCGAAGGTGCGATACTGTTTTCTCATCATGGGAAGCGGCGGACGGCGCGAGATGCTGCTGGGACCCGATCAGGACAACGGGTTTATCTACGAGAATGTTCCCGACGAGCGCATGCCTGAGATCGAGGCCTTTTTCGCCCCGCTTGCCGAGAAGGTGGTCGAAGCGCTGGCCAAGGTCGGCTATCCCTTATGCTCCGGAAACGTCATGGCCAACAATCCAATCTGGCGCGGGCGGCTGCAGGACTGGAAAGAGCGAATTGCCGACTGGGTCAACGACCCCGAGCCTCAGAAGGTGCGTTATTCCTCGATTTTCTTCGACTTCTCCCCCCTGGCCGGCGATCCTTCCCTGGCCCAGGATTTGCGGGATATCGTCCATCACCTGATCCGCGAGTTTCCGGGATTCCTCTACCATGTCATGTCCCTGGATCTGCGATACAAGGTGCCGGTCGGGCTGCTGGGGCGCTTTATTATTGAAAAAAGCGGCGAGCACGAAGGCGAACTGTCCCTCAAACAGGGGGGGAGCGTCTATATCGTTGATTGCATCCGCATGTTCACCCTCGAGAAGGAGATCAACCGCATCACCACCCTGGATCGCCTCAAGTCCCTGGTGGAGACCCATATCTTTTCAGCCGAGACGGCCGAACATATCCGCGCCGCCTTCGAGGCCCTCATCTTCCTGAGGCTTCGTCACGAAATCAGCCAGGTGGAGCGGGGCAAAGAGCCCAGCCACTTTCTCGACCCCTATGCCCTGGCGAAAAACGAACAGGATCTGCTCAAGGAGTCCTTCAACGCTGTCAGCAAGCTGCAGGACGCGACCAAGCGTCATTTCGCCAAAACCCCATTTTAAACAACAAGCGCTAGGGTGCCCGCATCAGATGCACCGCACAGGAAATACAGGGATCAAAGGCCCGGACGATGCATTCGGCACGCCGGGCCATTTCCGTTTCATCGCAAAGCCCCTGGAGATCGTTGAGGATAGCGGTCTCCATGGCCGCCTGATTGATCGCCGTGGGGGTCACGATATCGGCGGCAGCCACCCTGCCGAGATCATCCAGAACGTAATGATGCACCAACAGCCCCCGGGGCGCTTCGATGGCTGTCGTTCCGATCCCGGCGGCCCCTCTCACCGGCACAGACAGGGGTTCCTTCCGATCCATCGACAAAAGCTCTTCAATGAGGCGGCGGCTCTCCTGAAGAGCCCATACCATTTCAATGGCCTGGGCGGCATTGTTGGCAAAGATCCCGGCGAACTCGGGAAGAGGCAGGGAACGGGCTCCACACAAGCCGTGGTTCTCCAGCCGGGCCAACGCACCGGTCAGCCAGGGGGTTTTCGCATCTCCCGACTGTTTGGCGTTGGAGTAGGGAACCACCTTTTCGGCCAGCAGCCCCGCATAGGACTCGGCGGAGACGATCTGACCATCCGACAGCATCAGGCTGTCCCCATTCAGGGAAAAAGTCGGCCCGTTGCAGACGGAAATCCTCCGGCCGGACAACGGGGTAAACGACGGATAACTCTCCTGACGACGGAACCCCTCCATCAGCGGGCCGATTTTCTTCTCCCAGACCTCCAGCTGACGGCGCAGCGATTCCAGTTCGCACGGATCCGGGAAGTGAAGAACCCCGCCGACCTCCACGTTGATGGGATGGATCATGCGTCCGCCCACCTTCTCCTGGATGGCGTTTCCCAGGGCCTTGAGTTCCAGCCCGGCGCGGGCCTCGCTCGACCCTTCCCGCAACAGCTCAAGAAGGCTCTGACGCTCAAACAGATCCGGCAACACCAGGCAGAACAGATGCAGGGCATGGCTTTCGATATGCCCGCCGAGCAAAAGCAGATCCCGCAGGACGCGTGCGGCGGGGGGGATCATAACGCCCAGAGCTTTTTCAAAAGCAGAGGCCGCGGCAATGCGATGAACCGAGGAACAGATGGCGCAGATGCGGCACACCAGCTCCGGCACCTCGGAGAAGGGGCGCCCCAGCACCATCGCCTCGAAAAGACGGAGGGACTCGCTAAGCGCCACCCGGACTCCCGTGAGACGACCATGACGGATTTCGAGCTCGACCCGGCCATGCCCTTCAACCCGGGTCAGGGGATCGACACGGATGGTTTTCATGGGTCCTCTCCGCTGAAACGCTTCATCCGCCGACGCACGTCTTTTTCAGACAATCCGAGTTCCAGCAGCAGGCGAAACTGCTCACTGCGGTTGGCTTCGGCAACAGGGCCGCGGCACCCTTCACAGCCGATCCCAACAGAGGGGCAGCGCGCATCGCACCCTGCCCGGGTGACCGGACCCAGGCAGGGGAGCCGGCGGTCCATGAGAAGGCAGGGATTTTCTCGCAGACGGCATTCCATACACACGGCATACGTCTTCAGGGGAGGAAGCCCGCCGCGCATCAAGGCCCCCAGCAGCCTCAGGTACTCTTCCTTCTCCGGGGGGCAACCCGGCAGATCCAGATCCACCGAGACGAAACGCCGTAGCGGTTGTGGCGGAAACGTGCTCTTTTTCTCCGTGCAATTGCCGTAGACTTTCTCACGCATCACCAAACGATCCATCTCCCCCGCGGCATTCACCCCCCCCGTCAGGGCACAGGCACCGACAGCGACCAGTACCTGCGCCCGCTCTCGTAAACCTACCAGCTCGGTCAGCTCTTCCGGGCAGGAAATGGAGCCCTCCACCAGGGCCAGATCCACCGGGCCCTCCCCATGCCGTGCCGACGAGGCCATGGAGAACTCGCGCAAATCCTGCGAGGCCAAGAGCGCCAGTTCCGCCTCACAGTTGAGCAGCATCAGCTGGCACCCGGA
>QKGY01000332.1 GCA_003250235.1 Desulfuromonadaceae bacterium | reverse complement strand
CCATCCACAGACGCTTTTCGGCCGTTTCGGTGGCGGACGCATCCTGCTGCTGCTGATTCTACACCCGTTGCGCGTCTGCCGAATGGCAGGAGCCTCGGTCCTGGAATATTTTACCGAGATCTATGACCGCTGGCATTTTCGCAAACACCGTCCCTGGAAGGTGAGTGAGGGGCTTTTTCCTTTCATCCGAATTTTCTGCAACGTGATCCTTAGAGAACTCCAGACTTTCGGCGTCATTGCCGATATTTACGCCGGAGTCCCCTATATTTATACGACTTACAGCGGATACGACGAACTGGCCCATCACTTTGGCCCGGCCTCCTATCAGGCGCTCAAGAACCTCAAATATACCGACAAAAGAATCGGCGAAATCATGCGCATGCTTCGCCATGCCCCCGGAGGACGCTATGAATTGATCATCCTCTCTGATCACGGACAGACCCCGGGCTATCCGTTCCAGGACCGCTTTGGCACAACCCTCGGAGAGGCGGTCAGCACATTCCTCCGCAGAGATCAGACAACAGCGGTTTCCAGCGGCCCCCTCCAGTTTACAGGCATACAGCTCGGCTACCTCGAAGGGGAACTCGAAGCCCGCCCCAAAGGCTGGCGGCATCGATTCTATCGCGCAGGCAAAAACTTTTTTCAGAAACACATTAATGCGCTGGTTCCCGAAACCCTCAAAATCGATGAGGAAGGAGGGATTGTCATTACCTATTCGAGTTCGCTGGCGCACCTCTACCTGACCGGTGAGGCAAGAAGGCTGAGCTGGCAGGAGTTGGAAACGAAGCAGCCGCGTCTCCTGCAGTTTTTGACCCACCATGAAGGGATCGGCTTTCTGATGGCACGGGGAGCGGAACCCGGTCAGGTCTGCTTTTTTCACCGAGGAGGTAAATTGTGTCTCTGCTCACAGGGTCGTCCGACGGCGGAACAACTGGCTTTTCTGGCCCCTTACGGCAAGCCTGAGACCATCTTTCCCGAGCTATGCCGGTTTGCAGGGGAGAAGAGATGCGGAGACTTGATTCTGTTTGGGGCCTATAACGGAGACAGAATTGTCTGTTTTGATGATCAGGTGGGAGGTCATGGCTCGGTAGGCGGAGAGCAGATGTTTCCGTTTCTGATTCTGCCCAAAGGGCACCCGGTGTTATCGCGGCGAGACCTTCAGGGATTCACCTTTCTGTATCATGAAGTATTTATGCCCTACCGCCTGGGCATGGGGACTGAAGCGATGCAGGGCCAGTCCAGCAACGTCGCGGAGCGAAAAAGCAGAAACATTCGTGCCCCTCAGAATGACCCCCCTCTCCCCCTCACGCCTTGACACTGATGACATATTTGAGATAACGGCCTTCGGGAAAGGTCACCGGGAAAGGGAAGTCCTCCGGCTGACCGGCCACCTTGATCACTCTGAGTTCACAACCACCCTGCAGCGCCCCCCTGCGGAGTTCCTTGAGATAGTCGGCAATATCCATTTTCTGCAAATTGGACGAGGTGATCATCAGCCCACCTTCGGCTAAAACAGCTCCGGCTACGGCCACGAGATCAGAAGTGCCCTTACGGGTTGTGAAGCGACTTTTCGACGTCGTCGAAAAACTGGGGGGATCCATGAGAATGACGTCGAACACACGGTTCTGACGACGAAATTCCTCCAATACGGCAAAGCAGTCGCCAGCGATGAACTCATGACGCTTGGGGTTGATCCGATTGACACCGAAGTTGTCCTTCGCCCAGGTCAGATAGGTTTCGGACACATCGACACTGGTTACCTTTGACGCTCCGGCCGCCGCCGCGGCAACGGAAAAAGCTCCAGTGTAGGCAAAAAGGTTCAACACCCTCTTCCCCTTTACCCGGGCCATCAGATCCACCCTGTTCTGTCTCTGATCCAGAAAAAGACCGGTATTCAGCCCTTCTCGAAGATCGACCAGAAAGCTCAGACCGTTCTCAAGAACGGTCTGCCGGTCCTTCACGGGTTCTCCGCTCAAGAGCCGGCTCATCCGCTTGTCCTCACGGTTCGCGGCTAGACTTCGCGTATCCTGGGGCCGGGGTTTTTCATAAATCCCCTTCGGCGAACAGATTTTCAGAAGAGCCTCCTCAAGCATCCCGAGGTAAGGACGCCAACCGCTGCAGTAGAGCTGAATCATGAGGTAGTCTCCGTAGCGATCCACGGTCAACCCCGGAAGGCCATCCCCTTCGCCATTAACCAGACGATAGGCGGTGGTCCCCTCCAGACTGGCATGGTGCAGTCTCAGATTCAGAGCTTTTCGAACGCGGGTCTCGATCCAGCTCCTGTCAAGCTTCATCGCACCGAAGGCAAGAACCCGGGCCACGATCCGATCATCCGGATCCAGCAGCGCCGTAGCCAGCATATGTCCGGCTTCGTCGGTCAGAGAGACGAGATCCCCTGCCCTGCCTTTAGGCCATCGCTTGGTGAACTTGTCTGCGATGACCCAGGGATGTCCCAGTTCGAACATGCGAACAGTATCCGGTCCGACAACAAAACCTGGCGACTTCATTTTAGAACCTCCGATGCTTACAGAACGACAAACCTATCGAACCTGCAATCTTGCAAAGACACGGTAGATTGTTCCCACAACCTTCCCAAAGGAGCGTATTGTAGCCAGTTAACATCCACAGGCCAAGGCAAATCAGCTTCACCACCAAGGAACCGATGTGATAGACTGCCCCCTTTACCACCTGAAATTCATCACGCTGGAGAACCTTCCATGAACGACGTCCCGAAATCATCCGGAGAAATTCACATCGAACGGCTCATGCAAGAACTGGATCCCGGCTCCGAACGCTACCAGGTCCTTGATACGGCCAAGCGGTTCAAATCGTCCTGGGTTGAACTGGGAGAGCAGCTTCTGCGGGTAAACCGGGGAAATCTTTTCAGCCAGTGGGGATATCCATCCTTTGAAGAC
>QKGY01000046.1 GCA_003250235.1 Desulfuromonadaceae bacterium | reverse complement strand
ATCGTATCGGCGAGAAAGAAGGAGTGAACGGATGAAGAAGGTCTTTGCCCCGGGCTGCGCCCTGCTGTTGTACAAGCCGAACCTGGCGGCCCGCATGCTGGCGTTGCTGCGGGAGGATTTCCCCGGCATCGACGAGCACCGGACCTGCTGCCACCATGATCCCGGACTGCCCGAGGGCACCGAGGTGATCAACGTGTGCGCCGGCTGCGACCGGCGGTTCCGTCAGCTCTACGAAGCGACGACCACCCGGTCGTTCTGGGAAATCCTGGCCGAAAGCGCCTCATTCCCTTTTCCCGATTACGGCGGCAGGACCATGGCGATCCTCGACCCCTGCCCGACCCGAGACCAGCCGCAGATCCATGCCGCGGTGCGCACCCTGCTCGCTCGCATGAACATCTCCCTGGCCGAGCCGGAGAATACCGGGACGCGCAGCACTTGTTGCGGCGACAGCTTTTACGGCACCCTGCCGGTGGATCAGGTGAAGGCGCAGATGGCAAAACGCGCCGCCGAGATGCCGGCCGACGAGGTGGTGGTTACCTGCGTCTCCTGCATCAAGGCGATGCACATCGGCGGCAGAAAGCCCCGCTACCTGGTCGATCTGCTGTTTGGACAGGAGACGTACCCCGGGGTATTCGAACCGGAAGAATGGCATGCCGAGCTGGAGGCGTTTATGGCGGAGACAAAAGGATAGATCCGTGGGGCAAGAACGACGGGTTGCGTTCCAGCTGGAAGCCCTTTGATGCGAGGGAAGATGCGTTCTGGAAGATTCTTACGCCTTTGAGACGACCCGGTTGCGGCCGGTCCGTTTTGCCTCGTACAGGGCATCGTCGGCGCGTTTGAGCACCTCTGCGGCGCTTTGATCGGCGGGTTGAAAATCGCTGAGCCCGATACTGACGGTTACCATGCATCGGTTGCCGTAAGACGCAAATTCAGTTTGAGCGATGGAGGTGCACAGGCGTTCGGCAGTCGCCTGGGCCCCAGAGGCTTCGGTTTTCGGAAGCAGGACGGCGAATTCCTCGCCACCAAAACGTGCCAATAGGTCCACATCCCTAAGCTGGGACTGACAGATTTGCGCGATGTGCCTCAGCACTTCGTCACCAACCAGGTGACCGAAACGATCATTCACCCCTTTGAAATGGTCAAGGTCGAGAATGAGCAGGACGCCGGGGAGTTCGTAGCGTTTGAATTCGCGAAAGCGCTCGTCGAGCTCCTTCAGGAGTTTACGGCGGTTCACAATCCCGGTGAGGGCGTCTGTTTCACTCAGCCGCCGCAATTCCACCTCCATGTTCTTGCGCTGGGTGATGTTGCGTGCCACCCAGACCACGGCCCGCTCTCCATCGACAGGGGCGGATAAGGGCTGAATACGCCCTTCGAACCAGATTTCCCCACCCGGCCCCATCGCGTCCTCCAGTCCTTCGACGTCAAGCCCGGCCAATCCGTACTCGATGGTGTGCAGGCATTGATTGTTCAGGCAGTGACGGATCTGCTCAAGAAACCACTCGGCTTTTTTTTCGGGAATAATATCCTGGATGTTCAACCCCACCAGGAGCGAACCGTCATGGTAGTAGCGGGGGTCCGTTCCTCCGACCACTGCGGCGTAGCGCCCGCTCTCGGTGAGGATGAATACGGGGTCGGGCAGGGCCGCTACCAGTTCTTTGAGTAGGTCGATAGAAAGAATCATGTCAGCCTGGAATTCCGTTCGAATCTGCGGGATAGCGATATTCCCGCCCATGTTGTGGTGGTTTCCGCTTAAGGTAGCACACCCTGAAAAAAGCCAAAATCAGAAAAATGTTGGAATTTTTTTATAGACAGACGGTGTTGCTGGGCGGGTGGAATCGGAATTGTTTGGCGCGGGGTAGCAGATCGATTGCGACATGCTGATCGTTGAGGAGTCGTGCTGCAATGGGGTTCGCACAGAAAACCCCGGACAAAACGTCCGGGGTTTTTTTGTGGCTGTGTTTGAAGATGACGGATCAGAAACCGACGTCCTGTACGGTTGTGGCGCCATCGGCGACGTCGATAGCGAACACCTGGGGCGTCTGACCGTCGGTCGAGGCAACGAGCTGATACGTGCCGACCGGCAGGTCGAACGCGAAGGTCCCGTCCGGCGCGACGTTGGCGGTGGCCAATTCAACGGTGTCGGTGCAGGGGCTGGGGGCCGCCTGGCGCAGGCTCAGCACCACATATTGATCGACGGCCGGAGTGGCGATGGTGACGGTTCCGGAGAGGGTGCCGACGGCCGCGGCCGTATCCAAGGTGAAGTTCTGACCCATGAGCTTCTGATCGGCGACGAGGCTGATCGTCCGGCAGGCCGGGACATAGCCAATCCCTTCCATGACGGGACGGAAGGCGACCAGCTGGTAGGTGCCGGGGTTCAGATAGAGGGCGTAGTGCCCCTGGTCGCCAGTCAGGGTGCTGCCGACGGTCATGCTGGCAGCGATGTCGGTGGCGACGGCCGAGGGCTGCTGGGCGCTCACCAGGGTGCCGGGCAGCGGCGCCGGCGTGGTATCGGTCACCGTGCCGCCGACGGTGGCGGCGCTGGCTACGACCTTGATGGTCGGTTTGAGCAGGTATTTACCGGAACTGCCGGCCATCACGACCGAACGGGCGGCATCGAAATCGAGGACCAGCTCGGTGGTCTGTCCCGAGGCGATGGTGAAGCCGTTAACCAGCTTGATGCCGGTTTGCATGCCGCTCGGCACCTTGAGTTCCTGAACCGCTCCCAGGTCGGAGATGAAGTAGTTGCCGAAGAGGTGCGGCTCGCCGAGCAGGTTGGTGCCGGCATCCGGGGTGTCGGAAAGCACCAGGCGCATCTGCGTATAGGGGCCGGGGGCCAGATCGGTCAGGCCGAGGCTGACCTGGACGCCGTTGACCAGCTCCAGCAGGTTGACGGTGGCCTGGGGGTTCATGACGGTCATCCAAG
>QKGY01000178.1 GCA_003250235.1 Desulfuromonadaceae bacterium | reverse complement strand
AAGACTACCAGCTTCATCGCCAGTATCGGACGTTACTCGACAAAGCCAATGACGAAGTGGTTGACGTCGCCGGTCCCAATTACGGAAACTATTTCGCCTGTAACTACATGAACGGCAATCATCAGCACATGGGCGCCGGAATGTACGGAGGTCATATGGGGTCGGGAATGTACGGAGGTCATATGGGCGGCGGTATGTATGACCAGCATATGGGTAACATGATGTATGGTCAGGATATGCCCTGTAACTACTAAAGGTATGCGCTGGGTTACAAAACCCCACGAAACGAAACCATGAATTCTAACGATGTCTGCTCCCTCCGATCAGCGCATGAACAGAGGGAGCAGACACTTTTCTCAGGAGATAGCAGCGAAAAGGGAGCAAGCCCTTATTGCTCCATGATGGACGGCCACTCACGACAGCAACAGGAAGGCCAGCCCGTAGGCACCCCAGATCCACATGCCTTGCAGTAACCCGACAACAATACTCATTCGCATACACCCCCTTTCAACAATGGACATCGCCGCGGGCAAGCTCAGCGCAATCAGAAATTCGCCGCCGATGATGAACCAAGGGGTGCTTCCCAGCATGGGAGTGTTCCGGTAAAACCACCAGTCGGCGCCTTTGGCCCATTGTTCATAAAGCGGGATATTGATCGCACCGATCAACGCAATCATTGCCGAGGCGGGGATTATCCCGAAACGCTTGCTGAGCCACCAGCCGATGTAGCTCAGCTGGGTCGTAACGACCATCCAGGCAAAAGGCATGTACAGGGGGGAGCGCCAAACAAACGGACCGCCCGGTATGTAGACCAGGGTTCCGGTCACGTCCACGAGCCAGTGGTCAGCCAGGAGTTCCGTCCATCCGGCGGCAAGGGAGAAGAGCAGGATGTTCGCCATAAAGAGGTCGTGGTAACGCCATGCATAGATGACGTACAATCCGACGACGACGAAGGTAATCGTCGTGGCGGTCAGCCACCCCCATCCGACCAGTGAACTGGCAAAGTTCCAGCCGAGTACGATCAACAGCGTAAGCAGGACAAAACGATGGCGCTCGGGAACATTTGGAAGGAGTGCCGAGGGTTGTAAACTCATGACCAGTCTCCAATCACTTCGTGCTTTCAGTTCCCGCGTAATCCTCCAGCAATTCCCAGAAGGCAGTTCCCACTCTGGTCTTTACCTCGGAGAGGGAAGGGGGGTAATTGCACTCCTGACGTAACGAGGTGATGGGGCACCCCGGCATGCCGCAGGGATTGATCTTGGTGAAGGAGGTCAAATCAGGGTCAACATTCAGCGCAAACCCGTGCATGGTAACCCAGCGGCGAACACCGACGCCGATGGAGGCCAGCTTCCCTTTTGCCGTCCAGATGCCGGTCCGGCCGGGAACCCGTCGGGCTTCGATCCCGTACTCCGCAACTACCCGGATCAGCAATTCCTCGATGAAGCGCAGCCAGCGATGCAGATCCTTCCCCCGTTCCCCCAGATTCACCAACGGATAACCGACCAGTTGTCCCGGCCCGTGCCAAGTGATGTCTCCCCCACGGTTGATCCGAACCAGCGGAATTTCCACATCGAGCAGATTCGCCTGCTTGCCCCCTGTGCCTATGGTGTAGACAGCCGGATGTTCCAGAAGGAGCAGGGTCTCGGGTTCGTTCCCGGCGGCGATATCGGCGACCAGTCGTTCCTGCAGGCGGAAGGCGTCCTGAAAATCCATGACGCCGCAATCGATGGTGATGCCCATCTCAGGTCATGTGCTGCGTGAGGTAGTTGAGCATCCCTTCCAGGGTGAAGACCTGAGCATAATCGGCTTCGGGGATTTCCACCCCGGTCGCTTCGCTGACGCCGACCAGGAGTTGCAGGAATCCGTAGGAATCGATGTCCAGGGTTTCACGGATGTTATCGGCCGGGCGCAATTCCGTAGGGTCGCATTCGGGAGCGATCAGCGCCAGATTCTGAAAAATGATTTCTTTGAGTTCGTCGTTGGTCATAGCTTTTCCGGATTCTGCAGATGGCGGTTAAGGGCGTCGAGAAATTGGGAGCCACGGTGGCCGTCGGTAGCGCGATGGTCGGCGGACAGGGTGGCGGTAACGCAGCGGCGCACGGCCAGCATGCCGTTTTCCGCCCAGGGACGTTCCATGATCCGGCCAAAAGCCACCAGCGCCACCTGGGGTGGATAAATCACGCCGAAGACGGTTTTGACGCCCAGGTCTCCGATGTTGGTCAGGGTCATGGTCGCATCGGTCATTTCCGAGCTGCGCAGGCGACCGGTCCGGCTCCGCTCGATCAGGTCGCCCAGGGCGCGCATCAGTTCACCCAGACTCAGTTGATCGACATTATGGATGGCCGGGGTAAAGAGCCCGCCGTCGCGTATGGCAATGGCAAACCCGATATGAATCGCTTTGCTCATCTGTAACCGGTCGTCAAGCCAGTAGCCGTTGAGTTCGGGAATATCCACGAGCGCCTTGGCCGTGGCTTTGAGCAGCAGCACGGCCGGGAGGATGCGTTCGCGGATAGGACGTTTCAGATTCTCCCGCTCCAGCCAGGCAAGGGGATGGCTCATGTCGATTTCCGTCTCCAGATAATAGTGGGGAATTTCCCGGTTGGAGCGGCTCATGGCCGTGGCAATGGCCTGCCGCATGCCTTCCTTGGCCGTGCTGGAGGGCGGTGGCGCGGTTCGTTCCGAAGTGCTTCTACCGGAGGCTTGCGCCGCTTGTTCCACATCGCTGAGTTGGATGGCACCGTTGGGACCGCTGCCGTGGAGAACGGATAGTTCTATGCCTAACTCCTGTGCCCGTTTGCGGGCGACCGGCGAACAGAGAATCCGCTCGGAAGGGGCCGTGGGGGTTGCGGTTACAGGAGGCGACACGACCGGCGCCGGCTCAGGTTCGGGCGCCTTTGGGGGCACTACTGCTGCTGGGGGAGTTTCGGGTGGAGTCGCCGCCG
>QKGY01000234.1 GCA_003250235.1 Desulfuromonadaceae bacterium | reverse complement strand
AGGCCTCCCAGCCGATCAGCGCTTCGGAGATGACTTCATTGACGTTGTCAACAGCCTTGGTCACCCCTTTGCCGAGATACCGACTTTTGTCGCCATCGCGCAGTTCCAGAGCTTCCCTTTCTCCGGTAGAGGCGCCGCTGGGCACGGCGGCCCGGCCCATAGCGCCGCTTTCGAGGTACACCTCTACCTCAACCGTCGGGTTGCCGCGGGAATCGAGAATCTCACGCGCATAGATATCGATAATTTCACTCATGATGCTGTCCCCCTTGACATAATATAATTGGATTAGGCCGGTTCTCCGGCGACAGGGTCTTTATATATAGCATAAAGGGTTCAAATTGAAACCTCCTTTTTCGCCGTGACGCGGGCAGGGCCAAACTGTCAAAATGCATTGATTTTCTCCCGTGCCGATGGTATGTTTAGCGTTCGAATTTATGTGCCAGCAAAGGGACATTGTTTGGATACGAGCAACACGCGAAAGAGGTTCGTCGCTGACGATCAGCATCTGGCGAACCTCTTGTTCGGTCAACAAAATAAGAACCTGAAGCAGGTTGAGCGCACCCTCGGAGTTCGCATTGGGTCCAAGGGGCTCGAACTCCTTATCGAGGGGGAGAGTCACCGGGTCGATCTCGCCTGCCGGTTGATGGGGGAGCTCCACACCCTGCTTCAGGAGAACTATCCCCTGTATCCTACGGATATCGATTATGCGATCCGTATCCTCAGTGGTGATTCCAGCGCAACGCTGAAAGCCATCTTTCTCGATACGATTTTCGTTTCCGCCCGCAAGAAGATCATTTCTCCCAAAAGCCTGGCCCAGAAGGAATACATCGATGCCATCCGCGCCAACGATATCGTCTTCGGTATCGGTCCGGCCGGTACGGGAAAAACCTATCTGGCCATGGCCATGGCCGTCTCCGCCCTGATGAAAAAGGAAGTCAGCCGCATCGTTCTCGTGCGCCCGGCGGTCGAGGCCGGTGAGAAGCTTGGCTTTCTCCCGGGAGATCTGGCCGAAAAGGTTAATCCCTATCTCAGACCCCTTTATGATGCCCTCTTTGATATGATGGGATTTGAAAAAGGCCAGGACCTGATCCAGCAGGGAATCGTCGAGGTGGCGCCGCTCGCCTTCATGAGGGGACGAACGCTTAATGATGCGTTCGTGATTCTGGATGAGGCCCAGAACACTACGGCCGAGCAAATGAAGATGTTTCTGACGCGACTTGGGTTTGGCAGTCGTGCGGTTGTTACCGGCGATAAAACACAGATCGATCTTCCTGCCGGCCGTCTTTCCGGTCTGGTGCAGGCAGCCGATTTTCTCAAGGGTATCGATGGGATTGCCCTCAAGTATTTCAGTGACCGTGATGTCGTCCGTCATCCCATTGTGCAGAGCATTGTTCAGGCTTACGAGCGCGCAACCAGGGCTCAGGCCCGAGAGTCGTCGTCTCAAGAAAAGGACTGAGTTGTCTTTATGACGAAAAGCGACCGAAAAGTTGATGCGGCAAGCAAGAAGACCCGGGGTCTGACCTCTTTCCTATCGAGACCCTTTTCTTTGGAGGAGAACTACCAGCGCTACTTTCTCCTGTTTTTGCTTGCGGCCCTTCTGACTGTCATCATTATCCCCAAGGGGGGCTTTGTTCCGGACTATTATGCACCCGGAGATATCGCCTCCCGGGACATCAAGGCGCCTAAGGATCTGCTGATCCCGGACCTGGAACTGACGGAAAAGAAACGCCAGGAAGCCCAGGAGGCGGTACTGCCCCTGTATGATTTCGATCCACGTACCGGGCAGGATATCGTCGACCGGCTGTTTCAGGCCTTGAAGCTGATTTACACGGAGAAGGCGAAAGGGACGGCTCTTGAGAGCCTCCAGAAGGATGTCGAAGGGATTCTCGGCGTCAGCCTGACCGGTCAGGAGCTGGACGATCTGGGTGAACTTCCGTCACCGGAAAATTTTCAGCTCCCATTGAAAAACGCCATCATTCAGGCGCTTGGCAAAAAGATTGTCGGCAACCTTCAGCTTTTCGGTCCTGACCGGGACAAAGGGATCATGGTCCGCGACCTGGTTACCCAGAAAGAGGCCCCCGGGGAAGAACTGGGGCAGGTTATCGGCCTCGGCGAAGCCCAGGAGATGATCCAGGCGAAACTCAAGACGGCGGATTCCCTGACAGGCAAGAATCGGGCGGCGCTCTTCGCCCTGTTGCAGAAACTCCTGCGCCCCAACCTCACGTTCAACAAGAACGAGACGGAGTCGCGCAAACGCAAAGCCTATGATGAGGTCAAGCCCGTACTCTTCCAGATGAAGAAGGGGGAGATGATTGTTCGTGAAGGCGAGAGGGTCTCGCCGGAACAGATCAAGAAACTAAGGGCTCTGAGAGAGGTCGGCAGCGACCTGAGCACTGTGCGTATGGGCCTCGGCCTTCTGGGCAGCATCGTGCTTCTGGTGGTGACCGCTCACAGTTTCGCTCGGCGCAACATTCGTAAGTATCGGCCTAAAAACCGCGATTTCGTCTTTTTGACTCTGACCTTCTTCGGGCTGTTTCTCCTGATCAAAGTGGCCATTTTCATGTCCACCGCCCTGGAAAGTTCTTTCCCTTACATTGAATCCTCCACTTACTACTACGTGTTCCCCTTTGCCGTGGGGGCCATCCTGGTTCGCATCGTTCTCAACTCCGAAGTGGCGCTGATCTTTGCCGTGGTCTCTTCGCTGCTGATGGGGATTTTGTTCGGCAACAGCCTGTTCATTACCTTATATGCCCTCGCCGGTAGCCTCACCGGGGCACACTGGGTCCGCCAGTGTAAGCAGAGGACAACCCTCTACCGGGCCGGGGTGTGGGTTTCCCTGGTTAACGCCCTGATGATCATGGGGCTGCACTTGATGGCCGGCAGGGCTTTCGACGTGCAGTTCCTGTACAAACTCGGATTCGGGCTCGCCGGTGGCTTTTTCTGTGCCGTCATCGTAACGGGAACTG
>QKGY01000382.1 GCA_003250235.1 Desulfuromonadaceae bacterium | reverse complement strand
AACCACCCGGTCTCCGACCTCCCGGGCAAACCCCATCTCATGGGTCACCACGATCATGGTCATCCCTTCCCGGGCCAGCGAGCGCATCACCTCCAGCACCTCGCCGATCATTTCGGGGTCGAGGGCGCTGGTGGCCTCGTCGAAAAGCATGACCTTGGGATGCAGCGCAAGCGCCCGGGCAATGGCGACCCGCTGCTGCTGACCGCCGCTCAGCTGGGTCGGATACGCCTCGGCTTTCTCGCTCAGGTTGACTTTGTTCAGAAGCTCCAGGGTCAGAGCTGTTGCCTCTTTGCGGGTTTTGCGGCGTACGCGCATCTGCGCCAGGTTGATGTTCTCCAACACGCTCAGGTGCGGGAAGAGGTTGAAGGATTGAAAAACCATCCCGACCTCCTTGCGGATTTCCAGACGGTTTTTGGGGGATTCGTCGAGCGGAATGCCATCGATGACGATGGCCCCGCTGTCAATCTCCTCCAGGCCGTTGAGACAGCGCAGCAGGGTCGATTTCCCCGACCCGGACGGGCCGACGATCACCACCACCTCGCGACTGCGCACCCGCAGGGAGAAATCCTGCAGGGCGCAGACCCCGTTGGGGAAGGTTTTGTGGATATGGTCGATAAGGATGATGTCGTCGCCGAGTGCCTTCTCGCGCATGTGGTTCCCCCTAACTCCGGCAGGCCAGGGGCTGCAGGCGGTTTTCAAGAAGGTGTACCAACGCCGCCAGGGCGATGTTTACCGCCAGATAGATGGCGGCCACCGTAAACCAGATTTCGAAAGTCAGAAATGTCTCGGCGACGATCGCCTGCCCCTGCATGGTGAGATCGTAAATGGCGATGGTGCTGACGAGGGCGGAATCTTTCACCAGGGAAATGGCCTGACTGGTCAGGGGAGGAAGAACCCGCCGAAATGCCTGGGGCAGAATAACGCTGCGGTAGGTATCGAAACGGCTGAGCCCCAGACTGTGAGCGGCCTCCCACTGCCCCGGGGCGATCGAGACGATCCCGGCCCGGATGATCTCCGAGGCGTAGGCCCCCTCAAAGGCGCTCAACGCCAGGATCGCTGCGGTGAGCCGCTCCATGTCGAGAATGGGGGAGAGAACGAAGTAGACGAAAAAAAGCTGGATGAGCAGGGGCGTGTTGCGGATGCTTTCCAGATAAAGCCGGGCGAGCACGCCTGCCACGGCGGAGCGCGACAAACGCATGAGGGCCGTCAGCAGGCCGATGAGAAAGGACAGCACGAGGCTGATGGCGACGATGTGGAAGGTCACCCCGAGACCGGTCAGCAGGGGACCAAAATGAAAATGCCCGCCATCGAGGCTGAAAAGATAACGGGGAACCCGGTACCACTGCCAGTGGTAGCCGAGCTGCTTCGCCCCCTGTGCAAGCAGGGCAACCAGGGCACCGAGAACCAGCAGGTATTTGACGATCGCGACGGTTCGGGAACGGTTCAGCTGGAACCCTATTCGCAGAAGCCTGCGCATTTCATGGTTCATGGAAGCATCGTCGTTGGAGACCAGTAAAGTCGAAGGCTAAAAACCGAGTGTAAAAGAATAACACGAATCGAGGGGAAGGGTACGGTTCAATCCTATTTTTCCGGGCTCCGGCGGTGTCAGCCCTGCTGTCGGGGGGACTTTTGATTGATTTGCTCGAACAGGGCGATCTGCTCGGCCATGGACAGCTTTTTGCGGCAGGTTCCTGCTTTCAGGCAGAGCCGGCAGCGGTCGTCGGAGCACCACTGGCATTGACGGCAGTCGGGGCAAGGGTGTTTTTTGTCCTCCATGGGACCTCCGGTTCGGGGATTCAGGTTCAGTTTACCCCTGCCGGGCTGCGGAGGGCAAGTGCCCCCAATCCGGGAAGAGACGGCGTCTCTGACGCAACAGGTACGAGGCTTCAATGGCTTCGGCGAGGATCAGCAGGGCAATGGCCTGGACCACGCCGGAAATCGGCAGGGGAAACGCCAGACTCACCACCCAGCAGAGCGCCAGAAACAAGGATTTGTAAAGGGTCGAGCGTCCGAGCAGGGCGGTGCGGTGGGCACCGGCAAAGAACCCGCGCAGCAGGTTGGCGGCACCGTACAGCAGCGGAAAGACGAGACAGGCGGCCATCGGCCAGGCGATATAGGTGCGCAGTTCCCCTTCGATGCCCATGACCCGGCCGAGAATCAGTTTGTTGAGCGGAAAGGCCGTCAGGATCATGATCAGGCCCATGCCGGCACCGACCCACAGAAAAAAACGCACCAGAGTCCGATAGTCCAGGGTGTCGCGCACCAGGGTCAGGTAGGCTTGCTGCAGGTTGCGCATCGGGCCGGCGAGTAGAAAAATGAAGCCGCGGATAACGCCGAAGGCGGCCAGGGCCAGCACCCCGTCGGGGAGGCGGCCGATAATAGCGTTGATCAGCAGGGGAATGGTCTGCTGCAGGCAGGAGGAGTAGGCCAGCGGGAAGGCGTAGCGCAGGATCTCGCCGGGACTCTTCTCGATCTCCCCTGTGGGAGGCATCCGGCAGCGCCAGGCGAAAAAGCCCATCAGGGCAGTTTCCACCATAATGCAGCCGAGAAGAGCAAAGGCTCCGAGGGCAGGGCCGCTGAACCAGGGGGTTCCAAGAGCCAGCAGGGCGAACAGGGCGGCGACGCGGACCCCGGTAGCGAAAGAGACGAGTCCGGTGCGACGGGCGCGGATAACCAGCCCTTGGAAGAAACCCCGGAACCCGGTGAAAAATGGCAGCAGCACCAGGATACCCAGCACCTGTTTGGCGCCTGTGGCCACGTCGCCGCTGACGCCGAGAATGGTTTCCAGGATGAAGGTTCCCACCGGCGTATAGGCGATCAGGGTCAGGGCGACCGATACATAACAGGCGACGAGAATGACAAAGAGAACGGTGCCGCGCAGGGAGCGGCGACCCCGTACCATGGCGATGGTGACGGTGTGATTCTGGTACGAGGGGGAGGCCACGAACAGGTGCAGGATCATGGCGACGGAAAAGGATGCC
>QKGY01000045.1 GCA_003250235.1 Desulfuromonadaceae bacterium | reverse complement strand
AGCGAAGACGGCCTGAAGCGCCTTCAGGTCATGACCGAAACCAGCGACGGGTTTCGCATCGCCGAAGCCGATCTCGCCATTCGCGGACCGGGGGAATTCCTCGGCACTCGCCAATCCGGCCTGCCCGACTTCCGGGTCGCCAACCTGCTCAAAGACGGACGGGTTTTAGAGGATGCCCGACAGGAAGCGTTCCGCCTGGCCGAAGAAAAGGATTTCATAACCAATCCGAAATACGAGGAGTTACGTCAGGTGTTGATGGAGCGGTGGGGAAATCGTCTGGAGTTGGCGAGTATTGGGTGACCACGCATTATGGCCTCCCAGATCATTCATTACGGGCTGCTCCCTGTCGAGAGCAACCCGTTTCATTGCGGAACAATGGCGTGAAACTATGGTTTGATTATGCGTGGCGGCAGTCTGAGCGTCTTTTGATCCGGAAGCACGGGTTTTTTCTCCAACAGGGTCTTCAATGCCTCGGCACTGCCTGGGTTGAAACTGGATTGTTGTAACCGGTGGCGCGAAACTGAAGCCTGCTTTTGTTTGGTCTGGATAAGTTTACCTTGTAATTGCCCGACGCTCAGGCCGCGTAATTTGTCAAGCATTTGCCGCACTTGCAACAGATCCTGTTGCAGCTCCGCACTCCCGGCTTTATCCATCGCAGCGAGAATTTCTTCGACCGCAGCATTGATTTTGTCATTCAGCAGCGGTTGATCCGTGGCAGCAAACTTCTCCATGGCCCGTTGATCGGTAAGCATCCGGCCCACGTTGCTGAAATAATTCATCACTTCAAGGGAGCGTTCCAGCAGTGTCGGATTGCGCAGCAGCATGAGAGCCATTTCCGGGCTGTTGCGGTAATAGATATTGATGATCTGCTGTCCGCCGGCAAACCCGCGCAGAGCCTGATCGCGGAACGCGCGCAAGCCGCCCAGAAGCGCGTCGGGGTTGCGGCTCTTCTGCGCCGCGATCTTGCTGGCCATGCAGCCGGAGCCGGGCTCGGTCACCGGCATCCAGTTGTAATACATGATTTCATGGGCCGGGGTGCGTTGGGTCGTCGGCAGCTCACCCGAAAGACTGGTCCAGAATTCCATCACATTGTTGTGCCAGCTCCCCCACAGGGTGTCGTGCAGCATGGTTGACAACGGTACCCGGTTGGCATTGTTGTTGTCGCAATTGTCCGTCCGTCCCCGATTGAGATCACCGCCATTGCAGTCGTTGGGGCTGTCGCGCATGTCGTTGATGGCCGCGGCCACACGGCCTTCGTTGCGGTCACCGGTTTGACAGGCGGAATTGAAGTTTTCGATATTGCGACCGGGGGTTCCCTCATGCCAGGTGTAAGCACCGTCGGCCGGCCGTGCCGAGAGCATGAAACCGCTGGCCCATCCTTCCGACCAGGCCAGCCCGGCGTTCTGCGGACAGTCGTCAAAGGTGTGAGCCCCGCCCGGGCTTGGATTGTCCTCGTCATAGGCATACCACATGACGGCATGGCCATATTCATGAGTGACCACATCCGGACCGTCGTTGAATTCGGCTTCGATGTCGATTTCTTCCCAGGTCCGATCCCAATGGGTGCCGCCATCCTCCGGATAACAGCTGTCGACAAATCCGGGATCCTGGCCGCCGGCGGTTACGGCATGGTTCCAGGCCAGGTTGAGGTGATTCCAGATCTGCATGGTCAACGGATGTTCGACCCCGGTTTCCGTGCCGAAATCGAGGACCGTGCCGTCGGAAAGATTGTCGTGGGTGGCGGACGACCATTCGTAGGTCGAATCGATGCCGTCGCAATCCTGGACCCGGATGCGAGTATTTTCCAGGGCAAAGGAATAGTAAATGTCGCGACCATCCTGCAACCAGCCGTCGTCGTTATTGACCGTAAATGACCAGTTGCCGTTCCAGTCGGTGGCAACGCTCCCCAGATAGTCATCGCCGAAGGTATCATCATCCCACAGGTAAACGCTGACATTGACCAGGGGGCGCCAGACCCCGTCATAATCAAGGAAGGTCAACCGGCCGCGCACCGTGATCGGGTCTTCCGGCGCCCAGGCCTGGCTGCTTTGGTCCTTGGCATATTTGAGGATTTCTTCGGATGGTCGGCTCGGACGGACCAGCAGACGTTGTGCCTCGGGGACGTCGTGCGGTTTGATCTGCTTGACGATCTCTTCGCCCACCGGCTTGCTGTTCAGAAACAATAAACGAATATCCGGCTTGTCCGGGGCTTTGCTCAGTTGCTGATGAAATCGCTCCTCCCGTTCCAGACGCTTTTCGCGCACGAACTCCTTGGCGGTCAGAAAACGAAATTCGCCTTTTTCGTTGATCAGCAGATAACGAATCTTGCGGTCGGAAAAGCCATTCCCTTCGGCAATTTCTCCCTGTAGGCGGATATCGATAATATATGTTCCCGGACCTTCAACCTTGATTGGAATCTTCGCCCCTTGCTGTCTGCCGGCAGTCAGTTCCCCTCGCCACAGGGGATTGCCTTTCAGTAACGCCGGATCCTTGTCGGCCCGACTCAAGAGAGCGGACAGTTTCACCCCCTTGACTTGCGGACCGAAACGAACCTGCAGCGGCAGAGCGATTTCCCCTTTCCCCGCTTCCAGACGCCCTTCAGGGAGCTTTTCTTCCAGAATAATGGTCGCCGGCGGTGTTGGCGGGACGCTGTATGCCACCATGGGGAGACATAACAGCATCAAGATGCTCATCCACAAGACAGACGTTTTCCTGTTCCGGGCTCTCCTCACTTCTACAAGCATAACAGCCTCCATTTTTATTAGTTATCTTAAATTATCTCGATATCTGAATTTTGCAAGGCCTGCTCAAGAAAATCATCAACAATTGAAAAGCGTAACTGTAGAATTTTGCTGCTCATTAAAAACCGCGAGATTCCTAAGACATAAATGTAATATTTCTTTTTGGGGTTAATGTGTGATGTGGTAAATACAAATATTTGAAAGGAGGTGGCTATGGCCACTTCAATACGCCTTGCTCCAGAGATGGAAAA
>QKGY01000248.1 GCA_003250235.1 Desulfuromonadaceae bacterium | reverse complement strand
ATGCCGAGTCGTCCTTACGACGAACGTACCTGTATCATCGTGGTCAATCTGGATGGGAAGAGCGTGGGGCTTGTTGTCGACGAAGTCAGCGAAGTTCTCGATATCCCCAATGAACAGATAGAGCCTGCCCCCAAGAGCGGCAAAGGACAGAACCGTTATATCCAGGGAATGGGCAAGGTGGGGGAAGAGGTCAAGATTCTCCTCGATATCAGCCGTCTTCTTTTTGATGAGGAATGGGAACAGTTGGATGCCGTAGCCCAGGGATAAGGAACCGTTCTGCAATGACGTGTTTATGGATTCCGGTTTCGTTGACGGGTTGTTCCGGAGGTCCGATTTTCCTTTGATAAAGTGAGGCATGGCGCGATGAATATTCAACAAAAAGTGACCCTGTTCCTGGCCCTGGTGTTGCTGGCCGTCTTTGGTGTGAGCACCTATATCTCTTCCTGGCAGGCGAATACGCTGCTCAGGCAGTCGGGTGACCAATCGCGAGGGGAACTCAAGGTGGCGGTGTATGATCAGGCCAGGAGGGTGGCCGACAGTTTGCGTATCGGTACCCAGGGTTCCGTGGAGCAGGGGGAGATGGACCTGTTCTCCGAGCTACTGGGCGAACTCGGCGCCATTGTCAATGTGGAGGAGGTCGGGTTGGCTGGCCCCTCTGGCGATATCGATTTTTCCAGCAGCAAGAAAGCCGTTGGTACCAAACTGGACCAGGGTGCTTTTCAGGCCGCGCTGTCGGCAGGGTCCGATCTCAAGGAGTTCGAGAAGGGGGACACCCTCGTGGTGGTCAATCCCCTGAGAATGGAAACCAAATGTCTGCAATGCCATGCCGGGGCCAAGGTTGGCGATCTGGCGGGGGTGCTGTATCTGCATTACAGCCTGCAGCCGCTACGGGCTGCCGAGGCCAAGACGACGGAGCTGGTGTCGCTGGCTTCCAGTCGCACCGTTACCACCGGATTGCTGGTCGGTGGGATTAGCCTTCTTCTGTCGGCTTTCGGGGTCTATTTTCTGCTGGGTTCCATGGTTCGCAAACCCCTGCTTGCCCTTGAAGGGATGATCGGGGATATGGAAAAAGGCCATCTCGGCACCCGCCTCAACCTGACGAGCCTGGATGAGATCGGTCATATCGGCCGGACCATGGATGCTTTTACCGACAGTCTGCAAAAAGACATCGTCGGATCCCTCGAGAAGCTGGCCGCCGGAGATCTCACCTTCAAAATTACTCCCCGGGATGAGAGTGATGTGGTTCGCCACGCTCTGCTGAAAGTCGGAAAAGATCTGAATGCCATCCTAGGTCAGGTTCAGATTGCCGGCTCTCAAATTGCTTCGGGATCTGCGCAGGTCTCCGATTCCAGCCAGTCCCTCTCCCAGGGGGCGACGGAACAGGCCAGCTCGCTGGAGCAGATCACCAGTTCCATGACGCAGATGGCCAGCCAGACGAGGCAGAACGCCGAAAACGCGACCCAGGCGAACACTCTGGCAGGAGACGCGCGCCAGGCGGCTGACCGGGGCAATACCCAGATGCAGCAAATGGTCAAAGCCATGGGCGAAATCAACGACTCGGGCCAGAATATCAGCAAGATCATCAAGGTCATTGACGAGATCGCCTTCCAGACCAATCTGCTGGCGTTGAATGCGGCGGTTGAGGCCGCCCGTGCCGGTCAACACGGCAAAGGCTTTGCGGTGGTGGCCGAAGAGGTGCGCAACCTGGCAGCCCGCAGTGCCAAGGCAGCCCGCGAGACAGCCGAGCTGATCGAGGGATCGGTAAAGAAAGCGCAGAACGGCTCGGAGATTGCCGACAAAACAGCCGAGGCACTGGACGAAATTGTAACCGGTATCACCAAGGTGACCGACCTGGTGGCGGAAATCGCCGCTTCGTCCAATGAGCAGGCCCAGGGGATTGCCCAGGTCAACCAGGGGCTGGGACAGATCGATCAGGTCACCCAGCAGAATACGGCCAGTGCCGAACAGAGCGCGGCGGCGGCGGAAGAGCTTTCCAGCCAGGCCGAACAGCTCAGGCAGATGCTCAGTCATTTCAGGCTTTCTTCCCAGAGTGGCGCACTGTCCGCCCCTGAATCCATGTCTTCCTCCTCCGGGGGCGGCGCTCATGGAGCTTTGGGTTGGGCCGGAATGTCTGACGGAGCCTCCTCGGGAGACCTTATAACCTGGAGCCCGGCGTTCAGTGTAGGGATTACCGAAATTGACCGCCAGCACAAGAAACTGGTGGACCTGGTCAACAAACTTTACAGGGCGCTCAAAAACGGGCAGGGGAACGAGGTTCTGGGTGGGGTTCTCGACGAACTGATTGCCTATACCCAGGGGCATTTTACCAGCGAAGAGCGATTGATGCGCAACAACAATTACCCGGATTTTGCGGCACACAAAAAGCTACATGATGAGTTGGTGCGCGAGGTTTCGACCCTTAAAGATCAGTTCGCCAGTGGCAAAACCACCCTGTCGAGCGACGTCTTCAATTTTCTCAAAGGCTGGCTGGTCAATCACATCCAGAAGCAGGACAAGTCTTACGGACCCTACCTCAACAGCCGTGGGGTTTTCTAAGGGGTTATGTCGGACAGATCTAAGGCGAAGAACCATTTGTCTTATTGGAAAGGAGCTCTGGAAACAGGGCTCCTTTTTTATACCCACCAGGCAAGAACCCCGGCCAGGGCCATCGCGGTAAAGCCCAGGGCGGTCCAGCGGGTCAGGGCAAGAGGTCCGATAATGGACACGACCATGAGTTTGAAGGCGAGGTTGGCCATGATCGCCAGGAGAATGGCATTGCGTGCCTGAAACAGGGAGAGTGTACCGACCTGGGCAAACCGGGCGCTCGATAAGGTAATGGCGGTAAGGCCGGCAATCAGGCTCACCGCATAGAGGCCCTTGCTGCCGAGATAATACTTCCCTGCGGCAACCGCCAGCAGAACCGCACCATACAGCAGACCGAAAGTCAGGGCGCTGGTAAGTTCGGCCGGGTTTTTCGGCTCCAGAACAAGGGGCTGATCCGAGGACGATTTTTTCCAGGCAATCAGCGCCATGAGCAATCCTACCGCAAGCATGACCGATAAAGGAATGGCGAGGGGCTGGAGCAGCTCCGGATGAATGACGGCCACCTCGAAGGCCACTCGCACCAGCAGAACCGCCGAGGCCAGAATAATGACCACCGAGGCGATACGGCTGAGCTGTGGCGTCTCGCGGCTGCGACGGCTGAATGAGAGGGTAGTCGCCGTGCTGGAGACCATGCCGCCGAGAAGCCCGACAGCGGGCCCCCCCCAGCGGTTGCCGACCAGTTTGAGGATCAGGTACCCTAGAAAGCTGATGCCGGAAATCAGTACGACCATCAGCCAGATATGGTGGGGATTCAGGGCATCAAAAGGGCCATAGCTGCGGTCCGGAAGGATGGGAAGGATGATGAAGGAGATGAGGCCGAGCTGGAAGATGGCGTAGATGTCTTTTTTCTCAACCCGGCGCGAAAAGGCGTGCAGATGCGGCTTGAAATAGAGAATAGCCGTTGTCGCGAAAGCCATGGAGATAGCGAGGATCGTCTGTCCGTAGAGAAGGAGCACCCCGACGAAATAGCAGATCAGGATGGCGATTTCCGTGGTCAGACCGGGGTCCGGCGCACGGCGTGCCTGGAGCACATTGGCCATGATGGTCAGGGCGACAATGGCGGCAAAGCCGACCGCTACCAGCCAGTGCGCATTTGTCAGCTGCCCCAGCACGACGCAGATTCCTCCAACCAGAGAAATCAGCGGGAAGGTGCGCATTCCGGCAATATGCCCCCCGGAGCGTTCACGTTCGAGCCCCATCAGGGCGCCGAGAAGAAGCGCCAGAATGAGATCTTTTAAGATATGCAGAGTGGTTATGTCCATGGGTACATAAAGTTTACCATGGACGAACGGTTGCTTTAGGGGAGGCAAAAGAAAAGGGGATCCGCGTTGCGCGGATCCCCTGAAGATTTTTTGGTTGCGGGGGAAGGATTTGAACCTCCGACCTTCGGGTTATGA
>QKGY01000064.1 GCA_003250235.1 Desulfuromonadaceae bacterium | reverse complement strand
GTCGATATTTCCCAAGAAGTTTGGTGGCGATATGGACGAGCATCATGACATTCTTCGCCAGGAATTGAAGGGTGTCCATGGAAAGCATGTGCTTGAGTTGGCTACTGGGAGCGGCAGTGCCGTCAATTTTCTGATGAATGACAACCGGTACACTGGCACAGATGTCAGCCCTGGTCTCCTCAAGAAAGCCGTCAACCGGTTCCTATCCGCTGGATTTAAGGAAGCTGAGTTCTATGTAGCAAGTGCGGATGATCTGCCCTTCGAAGATGAATCATTCGATGTGTGTATCTGTATCTTGTCATTGCATTTTTTCGATGACCTCGCGAAGGTCCTGAAAGAGGTTAATAGGGTACTAGCTTCTTGCTCTGTTTTTGTTTGTGCTGTGCCCGTGCCAGAACGAAACACACTTGGGAGCACATTCGGAGGGGAGTTGCGCTCGGAAGATGGGTTGGCGAAAATGTTTTGCCAGAATAGTTTTCGGTTTGAGAGCATTCCCCGCGAAAATGGTGCCTTGCTCTATTTCAGGGGAATCAAAGAGTAGGAGCAGTGTTTGAAGAAAACTCTGCATAACAACAGGCTGAAGCTGACGGCTGCCTTGTGGGAGATCGTGAGGCCCCGCAGGTCAGCCTGAGCGTTAGACATACATTATTTAGATAGACGCTTATAACTTAAATCATAAGGATCTACTTTGGTAACTTATCAAGTTATTGATGATGTTTGGTTCTTTCTTATAATAATTACAAATATACTATTTTTTTGTAGAAAAGCCATATTAAAAAAAAATGGCTACAAATTTGAAATATTTTTTTCCCCGACGGAGAAAAGGCAAATGAAAGAAATAATAGAAAAAACCATAAATAAAAGAGATAAGCTATTTTATGAATTTATTAACCATGGCATACCTATAACCTTTGGTGGTGCTATATTATTGTTCATTATTGCTCGAATTATAGAAAGCGGATTACTAAAATAGTTGCTCATTAAATTTATACATACTGCAGAGATTAATAAGTTGATGTCTAACAACAGGCTGCAGTTGACGATATGCCACACACCATTAGTCGTCCAACCCGAGGCATAAAAATCCCCTCTTGTAGAAAAGGGATCGTATATTTGTCCGCGAGATTTTAGCGAACCACCCGAATTAACCGTGCACAGCGCGCCCGAACGCCCGGATTTCCTCCATCTCTTGGGGAGAGAGTGGGCCTTTTTCCATAGCTGCAAGGTTCTCCCGAAGTTCGCCCGTGGTCCTGGGGCCGGTCAGCACAACGTCCACATGCGGGCTGGAAAGGCAGAATCGATAGCAATCGCCCGCAGTCGGATTCTTCCCTTTCCAGCCACGAGGGGGTCGTAGAAGTTTGCGCCATGCTGTTGCGGTATAGGCGACCACGACCGGCCGACGACGGGCAAGGTGTGGGAAGATGTCTTGCTCTGCACCGGGGTGGGCGGCATTGTACCGGATCATCAATAGATCAAGTATCGAATCCTCAGCCAGTTTCCCCGCCCGCGGCCTGTTGTGGACCGAGACCCCGAGCGTGCGGACCTTCCCCTCCTCGCGTAACTTGACCATCTCCTCCTGGACTGCCTTGGTGAAAGCGGACATTTTCCCAAGCCAGTAGAGTTGGAGAACGTCCAGCCGGTCGATGTCAAGTATCCGGAGTGCTTCTTCGGCAGCACGGCGGACGGCACCAGGAAAATATCCCAGAAGAGGGCCGGTTGAGACGATGTAACGATCCCGATCCGCCGCAAGCGCGTCCCGGAGGGGGCGAGTCAACGCCTTCATCCTGGGCACCCAGAAGACATACTGGACGTGTTCCAACGCTTCGCGGCACCCCGTCTCGTCGATGCCGAACGAGCCGGAAAACCCAAGCCGGAAAAGCCGCCGCCCGAACCGTTCTATCTCACGATGGGTGAAATCGTTCACGAAAGGAAGTATATCGCAGGGTAAAGTGGGGGCTAGCCCCCTTTGGAGTCGTGAGAGACCAATCGGGACGATATAAAATTTCCCTTTATCCTAAACGTGCTCTCCCGAATGCGGGTAGTGAGGAAACCCGTTGGGGTTCGAGTCCCCCCTTCGGCACCAGCAAATCCGATCCGGGTATCCTTTTCCGGGTGCCCGGACCTTATTTCCCCAGAAAGGAACCCAATTGATTGCCTGCAGAATCTTATCTGGAAACGTCTGTCCGTCTCCTACGCGTATCCCGGTACTTGAGGGCTTGGCCGGAGCGGGAAGCTGACGGTTTGCTGGTTGGTTTCCAACCCCATATCGTATCCACAGGAGGCGACAAGCCATGACGACAGTGAGCATTCGGCGCAGCGACGGGAACTCCGTGACGGTGGACAGTTCGGCCGTCGAGAGCCTGAAAGCCGATCTGCGTGGGACTTTGCTATTCCCGGGAGACATGGGATACGACGCTTCCCGCACCGTGTGGAACGCCATGATCGACCGACGACCGGCCTTGGTTGTCCACTGTGCGGGGGTGAATGACATCAAGCGGGCAGTCGACTTCGCCCGTACCCACGGTCTGATGACCTCCGTCAAGGGGGCAGGGCACAATATCGCCGGAAGCGCTGTATGCGAAGGGGGACTGCTGATCGACCTTTCCGGCATGCGATCGGTCCGCGTCGATCCGGAGGTGCGTGTCGCACATGTCGAGCCCGGAGCGACCCTCGGGGACTTCGATGCGGAGGCGCAGGCCTTTGGACTTGCTACCCCCCTCGGCATCAACTCCACGACCGGTGTCGCCGGTCTCACGCTCGGGGGGGGATTCGGGTGGTTCTCGCGTAAGCATGGCATGACGATCGATAATCTTCTGGCCGTGGATGTCATCACCGCTGAGGAGAACTCCGACCTGTTCTGGGCCCTGCGGGGAGGCGGCGGGAACTTCGGTATTGTCACGCGATTCGAATTCCGGCTTCATCCGCTTGGCCCCGGCGTGCTGAGCGGACTGGTCGTTTATCCGCTGAAAGAGGCGGCCTCGGCGCTCAAGCAATACCGTCAGTTTGCCAAGGAACAAAGCGACGAGACCACGGTCTGGACGGTACTGCGCAAGGCCCCGCCGCTTCCGTTCCTTCCGCCGGCGGTGCACGGCACCGAGATCATCGCGTTTGCGCTCTTTCATGCCGGCGACCCGGAAGCCGGGCGGAAGGCGATCGAACCGGTGCGGCATTTCGGAAAAGCGCTCGGGGAACACATCGGCGTGCAGCCGTATTGCTCCTGGCAACAGGCGTTTGACCCGTTGCTGACCCCGGGCGCTCGCAACTATTGGAAGTCGCACAATTTCGCGGATCTTAGCGATGGAGCCATCGAGACGACGATACAGTAC
>QKGY01000031.1 GCA_003250235.1 Desulfuromonadaceae bacterium | reverse complement strand
TTCCGTGTTTTCGAGCAGGTCTTCGAGAGAGTCTCCGTTTTGGCTGGAAGGGGTGTCGAAAAGCGCCGGTGTTTTCGATGATACGCTATCCGGGTCTTCTGTTTTTGCCAGCATGGTTTCCAGGTCATCCGCTTCCGCGGTGAGCGCTTTGGCCAGGGAGATTTCGAACGCCGTGTGGCGTGCGTCGAGCGTTATCCATTGCTCAGTCGGTTGAAATCCGTCACAGTCCACGCGAATGTGATAGCGACCGGCCTTGAGTTTGATGCCGGCCCTGTAAGGAGGCTGGATATTGAGGATGCGAATATGTGGGGAAGACGGCTGGATCGTACCGTTTGATATAACCTGGATCGTCAAGGGATAGGTCGATTCGCTTTGCAATGCGGCATCCAATCCCGGTATGCCTGCGAAAGTCAGGTTCTTCACTCCGGCAAAAGCAAAGCTGTCCTTTTTCAGTGCCTTGAACGCTTCCTTTGCTTCATCGGGAGGGAGAAAGTTCTCGTTGATCAGGTCTCCCAGGATAAATTCACCCCAGTTGGGGCTGCCAGTCGTATTGTAACTGTATCCCGCACCGGATTTCGCGAGGTATCCTCCGTCAAAACGAAAATAGACCTGATACGTGAGCCATCCTTGGTGCCGTGTTTTCTGCTGATAGTTCGCCATGATGATAAAGGTTGTTGGCGACCCCGGAACCAGTTCGCCAAAAGCGTTCTGGACGGCCAGGGGCATTTTATCAATCGGTTTAACTTCGCCTGAATGCAGGTAGATACGCGGGTCGATTGTCCATGCAACCGCATAATTCTCGGTCGGCTCGCCCATCAGCGGATTCAGCTTGTATTTGATTTTTATTGAGCCAAGACAGATTTTCGCGATAAGGGGTGATTCCTGCTCGGAGAACTCCTGGCAGATTCCGCTGTAATCGTTGAAATGAATATTTTCAACAGTGCCTTCGTAGGTATAGGGCTCTTCGCAAAAAGCAGACGGCGACCACACAACAAGCCATACAAGCAGGAGAAGAAGCGGTTTCATGAAGCACCTTCCATCCTTCCATATTTCCGGTAAATAAAATGAGCGGGTGGATCCTGGCGTTCATAAACAATACGCCCGCAGGGATTCATTCTGATGAAACAACCTGAGATCATTATGTGAATTTATTTTGTCGAATTGCAGACCGAAGACTGACAAATGACGTGAATTTCTACCTTTAAACAGGGGCAAATCTCGGCAGAATTAGTTCATCAGCATGTGGGAATATCGGGGAGTATACATAATTGAAAAGATATGGGCAAAAAAATTGAAAAGAGGCCTTCTTTCATAAGGGATACAAGAGTCTTCGGGTATTTGACGCCGTCAAAGGCGTTCGCACTTAAACGAAGAGTCCAATACGGTGGCGATCACCTCGGCGCAGGCTTTCGACTCAGCTTGCAAAATAAAATGCGGACCCGGCACCGAAACAACATCCAGGTTTTTCAGACCCTCCCGGAATACATCCACGGCATTTCGAGGGACCAGCCTGTCTTGCGTCGCCTGGATAAAGCTGCAGGGTGTGGAGATGCCCGACAGATCGGCACTCAGATCAACCTTGGCCAGGATCGCCAATCTTGCCGCGAGAACTTTTGGATTCACCCTGTCCAGGGTGTCTCGGAAGGCGGCTATCTCGTCGTCGGTGGCGCTGTGACCCAGACAAAAATAGCGGATCAGCCCAGAGGGTAGCGGGATTTTGAGCAGGCTGGCCAGTGGAAGAGGTTGGATGGTTTTCAAGAGCTTCGGCCGCGGAGCGCGGGCAAAGGTGGCAACGAACAGGGTTTTTACCACGGGGTAGCGTCCCGTTTTCAGGATGGCCAGGGCAACGGGGCCGGAGAAGGATTCGGCAAGAAGATAAAAGGGCTCGTTGCGGGGGAGTCTCTCGCTGACGAAAGCGACATGCTCCTCAAAACTCAGGCAGGTATCCGGCGGATATGCGAGGGTGACCGTCGTCACGGAATCCGGCAGCTCACGGATCAATGGCGCGAAGAGTCGACCGGTTCCGTCCAGGCCGGGCAGCAGGATAAGTTTTCGGTTTTCCGGCCGGGGCGTGATCATGAAAGGTCAGGGTCGCATCCCATGTTTTATGGGGTCGCAGCCGGCCGATAGAGCCGGACGGCATTTTCGTAGAAAACCTTTCGCGCCATCTCTTCCCCCAGGGCATCCAGAACTCTTAGGAAATCGTCGTCCGAATAGGGAATTGGCGCTCGTGTAGATGGCAGGTCGGTGCCGAACACCAGGGCGTCCGGATTGATCGCGACAATCTGCCGCAAAGCCTCTTTCACCTCGAAATCGACCCGCCCAAAACCTGTCGCCTTGACATGCCCTCCCTTCTCCACCAGTGCCAGCAGATAAGGAAAGCCCTCTTTGGAGAGCCCCAGGTGGTCGATACTCACTACGGGCAGAGACGCCAGGATGCTGTGCAGGGGTGGCAGATCCCGCGCATCCACGTACAGCTCCGTATGCCAGCCGACAACCTCGTGTACCCGCCTGGCGAATCGCTCCAGATGCTCCACCCCCTCGGAACCCCCTCGCTTCAGATTGAAACGCACCGCCCGCACCCCGGCGCGGTTCAGCGCGATCAGCTCGTCGTCCGATACCGTGGCGGGCAGCTGGGTAACGCCGACAAAACGCGGGCCGAGTTCCTTCAGCGCCGCCAGCAAGTAGGTCTGGTCGAAGGCCTGAAACGAGCCGGAGACGATGGCCCCGCCGGCCAGATCGTACGCGCGGGTTCTTTTCAAATAATCTTCAGCGGAGAAGTCGTCAGGCAGATAGCCCTGGTTGGGCACGAGGGGGAAGCGTCGGTCGATGATATGGAAGTGGCAGTCGAAGAGCTTGTACGCATTCAGTGCGATCATGCAATCCCCTCCTGAAAAGTCCTACGACTCTGCCTGTGAACGATCCGACAGTTTTTTCACCGCATAGGCATAGACTCTTCTGGCCAGAAACTTGGGGATGCGGTTCTCCGACGCCAGCAGATCGATGGCCACCTCCTGCG
>QKGY01000008.1 GCA_003250235.1 Desulfuromonadaceae bacterium | reverse complement strand
TGCTGCCCTGGCTCTACCTCAAAGGGATTTCCACCGGTGATTTTCAGGAAGCCCTCCAGGCTCTTCTTGGCAAGGAAGCCACAGGGCTATCGCCGGCCACGATCAGCCGCTGCAAGCGTCTTTGGGAAACAGAGCACGAACAGTGGAGCCGACGCAGGTGTTGGTTCCCAAATACGCTGAACAAAAAGCGGTGAATATTTCCAGAATCTGTTAAAGCAATTGATTGAAAAATCGGAATAAACTGCGAAGAAAGATGAGGGTGGGATGATGGATCTGTGCAAAGATCCATCATCCCCTCCAACCAGGATCTAACCATCCTGCAAGGAGTTATTTCACTGGTACTTTTTGTCCAAGTCAAGGTCAAGGAAATTGCTCGCCTTGGCCGTCATTTCAACTGGCCCAGGCCACTCTATTGCCCACGCTGTTCAGGAAAGTTGTGGGGACATGGTTTTGTGTTCTCCTACTTTTCCTCTGTTCATGAGGGGATTTACCTTCGTCGCCTCCGCTGTTCCTGTTGTGGGGCCGTTCACCGTTTACGCCCATCCGGTTATTTTCGCCGATTTCGCTCAAGTATCGCTGAGATTCTGTCCTGTATTCTTTACCGGAACAGGAAAAAACGTTGGTTCCCGGGATTGCCGAGAAGCCGGCAACGCCTCTGGTGGAGAAGTCTGCAGCGAATGATCAAATTGATCCTGGGAATGAACTTCCAAGGGGATGAACCCGAGGGATATCAGTTGATTATCACACAAAATATTATCCCGCTCACCCGTGCAACACAAAAGGAGAATATGACCGTGCAGTAACCACTCTACCGTATTGTATCTCTGCCCGGATTCCTGTGGAGATGATAACCGGAACATGAAGTCTTGAACCGTTATCCATCATCACAACAGGGAGGAATCCATGACGGAAAAAGAACGAGAAGCAGTGGCCTTGTTTCGTTTCGGGGTGATCAGCGAGCTGGTCTGCAGTCAGCTTGATCCCGGTGAAATGGCGGAGCGAATCAGGGAGAAAAGTGGGCAGCGATGGCATATCCCGCACTCCTGCCGCACCCGGATCGCCGAATCCACGATCCGCAGATGGGTTTCACTCTATCAAAACAGCGGTCGGCAACTCTCCTCACTCTATCCCCGGCCTCGCTCGGACCGGGGACGTAGCCGCCGGGTCGACGAGGAAACCGTTCTCTCCCTTGTCAAGCTCCGCAAGGAAATGGCAGGCCTACCGGTTGTCAAACTGCTTGAGGAGATGAAGAAAAGGCAACTGATGCCACCGGGCATGCCGGTTTCCCTGACAACGGCGTACCGGATTCTCAAGCAGGAAGGGCTTTCTGGCAACACGGCCGGCGTCAAGGTGGACAGACGTCGGTATGAGGCGCAATATCCCAACGATATCTGGCAATCGGACGTCATGCATGGCCCGAAGGTGGAGACGGGGGATCGGAGGAAAAAGGCATACCTGATCGCTTTTCTTGACGACCATTCCCGGCTGCTGCCGCATGCTGAGTTCTACCTCTCGGAAGGGCTGAACAGCTGGCTGGATGCCTTCAGGCGGGCATTGCTGACCAGAGGCATCCCCAGAAAACTATACGTGGACAATGGGGCCGCCTTTCGTTCCCGGCATCTTGAGCGGATCTGCGCCTCGCTCGGTATTGCCCTGGTGCACACTCCTCCCTATACCCCGCAGGGCCGAGGCAAGATCGAGCGTTTTTTCCGCACGGTCCGTTCGCAGTTCCTGCCCTGTTTCCGGGGCGGTTCCTTACGTGATATCAATGTGGCCCTGGATCTCTGGATACGCGAAGACTACCATCAGCGATGTCATTCCAGCACCAACCAGGCGCCACTCAACCGTTTCGGTGACCATATCGAGCTGATCCGGGCTGCCCCGCGAGACCTCGAAGATCACTTCCGCAAGGAGGTCCGGCGGCGGGTCGCCAAGGACCGGACCGTCTCGATCAACAATCGGCTCTTTGAAGCGCCGACCAGGTTTATCGGTGAACAGCTCAGCCTGCTCTATCACGAACACAAACCCAACAGGGTGGAAATCATCCACAAGGGCACATCCCACGGCCTGCTCGTCCCGGTGGATCTCAATATAAACAGTGAGATTACACGGGATAAGCCGGTTCAGGGACAGCTCCCGTTCCTGTCGCAGGAGAAACAGCATGAGCTATAGGGCTTTCTTCGGGTTGATAAAGGAACCCTTTACACCCGATATCGAACTTGATTCCATCCTGCAGACGCCTGCACTTCTGGCTCTCAGCCAACGGGTCGACTATGTGATCAGGATCGGCGGCATCGCCCTGTTGACCGGCGAGGTCGGGGCAGGAAAATCCACGGCGCTGCGTTGGTCGACCGGCAAGCTGCATCCGTCTGCACATAAAGTACTGTGGGTGACGGCAACCAGCGGCTCCATCCTGGAGGTGTATCGACAACTCCTGGCCGAACTCGATCTGCACACCGCCTCTTCCTCAAGGGCGGTTTTGACCAGGCTGATCAGAAGTCAGATACAGAACCTTGTGGCCACCAAGAAGCAGCAACCTCTGCTGATCATTGACGAGGCATCACTGCTGCGGCTGGATGTCTTTACCGAACTGCATACCATGACGCAGTTTGAAGGCGACTCCAAGCCCTGGCTGCCGATCATTCTGGCAGGCCAGAACAACCTGGCGGATAATCTGCTGTACCGCACCGCCATTCCCCTTGCCTCCAGAGTGGTGGCACGGGCCCACCTTGAGGCAGTGGACAGGGAGGGAATGGAATGCTACATCCGGCATCATCTGGCCATCGCCGGATTGCAGAACTCCCCGTTTGAGGATGCCGCGTTAACGGCTGTCCATCAAGGTTCCGGCGGACTGTTCAGAAAGGCAAACCATCTCGCCAGAGGAAGCCTTATCGCTGCAGCGGCTGAAAAATCCCAGACAGTTACCCCCGACCATGTCCGCATGGCAGACTCTGAATTACTCTAACCTCAGGAGAAACCGCATGAAAGCTGAAGACCACATCCGTTTTTTGTCAAATCTCCTCGATGT
>QKGY01000315.1 GCA_003250235.1 Desulfuromonadaceae bacterium | reverse complement strand
GCTGCAGCGTCGTCTCGAAGACGACAGCGACGATACCACCAGCGCCCGCTACTGGGCCGACGTGACCGGCTACATCACCAAAAAGATCAACGTACAGGCCAAGATCGAGCGGGTTGACAGTGATCTGTGGGATTACTACAACCGCGGGCGGGTACGCCTAAATATCTCTTTCTGAGCAAGGAGCTTCACCCATGCGTGAAATGATTAACACAGCAGCCATGCTGGCATGCTTTATCGTTATCAGCTACGTATCGATCTGGTGGGGAGCGCCCGCCCTGGCGAGCCTTATTTTCGAGCATGAATTTCATCAGAGCGAGGTTGCCGAGCAAGACTGCAGCATATGTCACAAACCGGGTGCAAAAAGCATCGTCCCGCCTAAGGCAACTTGCCTGCAGTGTCACGACAGCGCCTTCGTCGAAGATGTGGCCATCCCCGCACCTGCAACCCATGGCCCGCTGTGGGGCCTCAACCACCGCCCTTTTGCCAAAAGTTCTTCAGCCAACTGCAACGCCTGCCATCAGCAATCGGATTGCCTGGAGTGTCACACCTCGGGGCGCGCCGACGAGATGGGTGAATTTGGCAACACCATGATCAACGTGCATCGCAGCGACTTCCAGGTGACCCACCCGATTGCCGCACGCACCGATCCGCAGCGTTGCAGCAGCTGTCACGAGCCCCGTTTTTGCAGTGAATGCCACGAGCGATTCGCCCCCGAAGACCTTTCCGTCGCCTCGCATCGCCGTGGGTTCACTGACGGCACTCTGGGCGGGGCGCATGCCCAGTTTGACGACAGCCAGTGCGCTACCTGCCACAGCGACGCCGTGCTGCCGAGCCATCAATGGTCATCGCAACATGCCCGCGAAGCGCGCAAGAATCTTGCCACCTGCCAGGCCTGCCATCCCGATGGAGAGACCTGCCTTAAATGCCACAGCGCCTTAAGTGGCCTGGGCGCAAACCCGCATCCGGCCAACTGGGACGACATCTCGGGCCGGCTCGAAAAAGCCAGCGGCGGTCGTACCTGCCGCCGTTGCCACTAACGGACGAAACTTTTCACACACGGAGGAGGATCAGGAAATGAAGGACACAGGGTTGACATGGATAGTTGCCGCGGCGATGTTGCTGTTGCTGGCGGGCTGCGGAAGCAACCGCGAAACCGACGGCGCGATCTCCGGCAGCGACAGTTCGGCAGCACCGCTTATTGCCGCAACCGTAGGACTCGATGTCTGCACCAACTGTCACACCGGGCAGACGATCCAGTGGCTGCATGGCGCGCACGGCAACTTCGAATCAATCGACGCCAGCCACCAGCACATTGATAACGGCATGCAGAACGACGGGTTCCCGTACTACGGCTACTTCAGCGATGAGAGTTGTGCGGAGTGTCATGATCCGCTGGGCGACGGGCTACGTCTCATTGCCGAGTGGACCGGCAATGTCGCACGGCCGGTGATCGGCTGCGAGTCGTGCCATGGCGGCGGTCAATACCATAACGGCATCGGACCTCTCCCCTATGCCAATCCGGGGGCAGCTCAGTGTGGTCAGTGCCACAATGACAGCTTCAGCCACAATGCCTACCACCCCGAGGCGGACCATATCCTCGAAGACTATCTCGCCTCGCCTCATGCTTCCTCGATCAACGACCATAACTACGTCGCGGGCAGTGACAGCGACGTGAGCCCCCGCTGCTCGAAGTGCCACACCGACGAGGGGGGCAAACTTTACAAGAACGTTCAGGGAGACAGTGACGTGATGCACTCCCTCGACACGAACCCTGCGGTGGTCGACGCGACCCCGGTTCAGTGCCGTACCTGCCACAACGCTCACAGCCCGAAAGAGCTTCTGTTCGCCGAACTTACCGACGCCGGCGGCAACATCGTCGAGTCGTCCGAGTTCCGCACTTGCACCAACTGCCACCAAAAAGAGACCGCTTACCATGATCCGGCCACCAACCCCTACGGTGCCTTGGGCGAGATCATCACCGACACCCATTTCGATGACGGGACCGGGACCGGCTACAATATCGATCCCGCCGACGAAAGGGCCTGTCGGAACTGCCACAATGTGCATGCCGCCGACACCACGATCAACAACCAGTGGGCGTCATCGGGGCATGGCGACCTGACCGCCAACTTCACCGTGGCCTCCGGTGCACCGACCAATCCTGGCTGCCAGGATTGCCATTCGGCAACCGCGGCGACCATGCTGTTTGAGGCCTACGAAAGTGGCGGTACCTACACCGCTCCTGGCAGCGCGATCAGCGGGCCGGCTCCAGAGGTGATCTACTGCACCGTCTGCCACAAAGACAACGCCGGCGGGCTGCGCTCACCCGGAAAGATTACCACCCATTACCATGCGGCCGGCACCGACAGCTACGCGCAGATCGATGCCGTCAACGGCTCCAACCTCTGTCTGGCCTGCCATGCCGGCAAACGCAGCGGTGAGGACATCAAGGACGGTGTGAACGCCATCACTAGCCGGGTCACATCGCATTACCTGCCGGCTGGCGGTGTCGTGTTCGGACAGATCGGCTATCATTTCGATCATCTCGACCCCAGCCTGGTCTACACGGAGACGAGACACAAGCGCATCGGGGATGCGAGCTACGACTGGGCCGACTATCCCTACAAGACGTTGAGCGCCGAACAGGTGGCCAGCATCCAGGGTTCTGGCAACGGCCCCTGCGTCGCCTGTCACATGGCCGAAGGGACCGACAGCCACCTCTACTCGGCCTTCACCGACAACACGGTGCTTGGTCTGCCCGACCTCTGCTACAACTGCCACAGCAACGACCCGGCGGCCGGCCATTACTACAAGAGCAAGGATTATCTGGAAACCGAGATCAAGGCTGGCTACCTCGCGACCCTGGCCTACATCGAGAACCTGATGGCAGATGGTGCTCAAAACTACACAGGCGGCGTACTGAGTATCGGGGCCTCCGGGCAGTTCCAGATCAACGGTGCCAACCTGGATCCCGCTTCACAAGCTGACACCGATTTGGCCGGTGCACTGTTCAATTACAAGCTGTTCAAAGACGACCATGCTGGCTATGTCCACAATCGTTACTACGCCAAGCAGCTTCTGTTTGACTCCATCGACTATCTGGAAGATGGGGTCATCGACGGCAGCATTACGGTAAACGATGAGACGGCAGCCGCGTGGCTCGATAAAGACGAGGCAACTGTCGGAATCCAACGTATGTAACAGTCGTACCTGAAGAAAGAGCAGTCGGGTTATTTGGCCCGGCTGCTCTTTTTGCCGCGACCACAACTATTTCCCCTTTCAAAAAGGTTACTATTGTGGAACCTGCAATAGAGAACTCGCATTTCTGTAGCACATTAAGCGACGAGTTGGAAAAAGCCCTTCAGAGTGAACAACTCAGACTGGTTTATCAGCCTCAACAGAACCTCGCGAGTCGGCAGTTGGTCGGTCTGGAAGCTCTGGCACGCTGGACTCATCCCGTCTATGGAAACATCGAACCAACGGTGTTTATTGATGTCGCTGAAAAATCGGGAATGATGAAACGATTTACCCGCTGGGTGCTCTACCAGGCTTGCCTGCAAAATATTTCCTGGCAGAAACGGGGGTATAAACCGCTAAGGGTTGCGGTGAATGTGTCTCCGAGCAACTTCGCCGACACCGGCTTTGTTGATGACGTCGCTAACATCCTCAAGCAAACGAGACTGGATCCACATTTGCTTGAGCTCGAACTGACCGAATGTGCCATCTTTCAGAATCGAGCCACAGCAGCGGAGAGCATGCAGAGGCTTTCCGAGATGGGGGTATCTCTGGCGCTTGATGACTTTGGTTCTGGTTATGCTTCGATGAGCCACTTCAAGTACTTTCCGATCAACCGGCTGAAACTCGACCGGACCTTTCTCTGCGATCTTCCCGACTCGCGCTGTATGAAGGGGAAGAGGATTGTGGAGGCGATTCTGATGTTTGCCCGCCATATGGGGCTTGAGACCGTGGCCGAGGGGGTTGAGAATGAATCGCAGCGAAAATTCTTGCAAGAGATAGGCTGCCCGGTCGGGCAGGGGTTTCTGCTCGGAACCCCAATGTCGGTGGACGAATTGGCCACAATTTATCGCCCTGCGACATTTTTCAACTCCAGTTGGGCCCGAAAGGTTCCGTCCCCCCTGTCGGCCTAACCTCCGGGGAGACATGATTTCATGACCCGCTACCGCGCGGTTCGGAGAGCCAAATAAATAAAGCTCGATCCTACCATGATCGCACCTTTTGTTTTCTTCTCTCAATAATCCGATTTTGTGAATCGCTCAAACTAACTCCTTGCGTCATAAGCCTGCTGGGACTGAACAACGGTGTCGAAGTGTTCTTCGGCCCAATGGGTCAGGACGTGAACCGTATCGGAGAGGGTTCGTCCGAGCTCGGTTATGGAATACTCGACCGTCACCGGAACCGTCGGAAAGGCTTCCCGGCGGATCAGCCCATCCCGCTCGAGGTTCTTCAGCGTCTGTGACAAAACCTTTTGCGATATCCCGTCAATCTCGCGACGCAACTGGTTGAAACGAACGGTTTCTTCGTGAAGGCGATTCAGGATCAGCATCGACCACTTGTTGGAGATTCGGTCGAGTATCATTCGGCTGGGACAATTCTTCGCGTAAACATCACATTTCATGGTTATTTACCTCGTGGGTCACCTTGGAGTAACCAGCCAACTTTAAAGTGCCTTCTTGTCATCTAGGTGCGTTGAAGATATCTTATAACAAAAGAGCACCTAGTTTCTATAATAAACTAGCAACACGGAAGGAGTTTAACATGTCAGACAAGATTTTTGTCACCGGAGCCAGTGGCCAACTCGGCCATCTGACTGTAGAAGCTCTGTTGAAAAAGATCCCGGCATCGCAGATTGTCGCCGGGGCAAGAATGACAAGCAAAGCCGAGGATCTCGCTGCGAAGGGGGTCGAGGTGCGCGAAATCGATTATGCCAAGCCGTCAACCCTTACGGCGGCATTCAAGGGCATCGACAAACTGCTGCTGATTTCGTCCAGTGAAATCGGTCAACGTGCCTCCCAGCACGGAAACATAATCGATGCCGCCAAAAAAGCGCAGGTCCGCTTGATCGTCTATACCAGTGTCCTGCATGCGAGCGAATCTGTGCTTGGGCTTGCCGAAGAACATCGTCAGACTGAACAGGCACTCAAGGCCTCCGGAGTTCCGTTTGTCGTACTGCGCAACGGCTGGTACACGGAGAACTACGCAGCGTCTATTCCGCCGGCCCTGGCGCACGGGGTTTTCCTTGGCAGTGCCAAGGAGGGCAGGATCTCCTCAGCGGCGCGGAGCGATTACGCTGAGGCTGCGGCCGTCGTCCTGACCTCCAAGGATGATCAGAGCGGGAAGATTTACGAACTGGCCGGAGATGAGTCGTATTCCCTGCAGGAATTTGCCGCAGAAGTGTCGCGCCAATCCGGCAAAAACATTGTCTACAAGGATATGCCGGAAGAGGAGTATCGCAAAGTCCTCATGGGGGCGGGACTGCCCGAGCCGGTAGCGGCTCTACTGGCCGATTCCGATGTCGGTGCGTCGAAAGGGGCATTGTTTGATGATAGCCATACGCTAAGCCGACTGATCGGGCGACCGACCACGCCGCTGGCCGATGTGGTCAAAGCGGCGCTTGCCTCATAAGGCACCCGCGAAGACATGCGGATAACTCCCTTTGGTGCCCAGCGACTATCCGGGGGTAGCACCAAAATAAAAAGGGTCAGCTCCAGAGCTGACCCTTTTTATTTTCAACGTGCGATCTGGTTTGGTTCGATCAGACAAGATCGAAGCGGTCGAGGTTCATCACCTTGTTCCAGGCCGCGATAAAGTCATGCAGGAACTTCTCCTGGGAATCCGCGCACCCATAGACCTCTGCAACGGCTCGAAGCTGCGAGTTGGATCCGAAGATGAGATCGATGCGGGTCGCCGTCCATTTGAGCTCCCCGGATTTCCGATCGCAGCCTTCGAAGAGATCCCCGCTTTCCGAAGCCGGTTTCCAGGTTGTGCGCATGTCGAGCAGGTTCACAAAGAAATCATTGGTAAGCGTCTCGGGCCGCTTGGTGAAGACGCCATATGATGTCTGCCCGTAGTTGGCGTTCAAAACACGCAGTCCCCCCACGAGTACCGTCATCTCGGGAGCGGTCAGCGTCAGCAGCTGCGCCCGGTCCACCAACAGCTCCTCGGCGGATACGCTGAAGCGGCTTTTGAGGTAGTTGCGGAACCCGTCAGCCACCGGCTCGAGTACGGAGAAGGCGTCCACGTCGGTCTGCTCCTGCGAGGCGTCCGTGCGGCCCGGAAGGAAGGGTACGGTCACGTCAAAGCCGGCTTTTTGGGCGGCCTGCTCAATGCCCGCACATCCGCCCAGAACGATCAGGTCGGCAAGCGAAACCTGCTTTCCGCCCGATTGAGAGCTGTTGAACTCTTTGCGGATGGTTTCAAGGGCCTGAAGCACGGTCGCCAGTTGCTCCGGCTGGTTGACCTTCCAGTCTTTCTGCGGAGCGAGGCGGATACGGGCCCCGTTGGCGCCGCCGCGGTTGTCGGAGCCTCGGAAGGTGGATGCCGACGCCCAGGCTGTGGTGACCAGCTGCGAGACAGACAGTCCCGACGCAAGGATGGTGCGCTTCAGTGCGGCGATATCCTGGTCGTTGACCAGTTCGTGGGTGACGGGGGGAACGGGGTCCTGCCAGATGAGGTCTTCCGCAGGGACCTCCGGGCCGAGGTAGCGGGCACGCGGCCCCATGTCGCGGTGAGTCAGCTTGAACCAGGCGCGGGCGAAGGCATCGGCGAATTTCTCAGGATTCTTCAGGTAATCGCGGGCGATCGGTTCGTAGATGGGATCAAATTTCAGGGACAGGTCGGCCGTGGTCATCATCGGGCGGCGTTTCTTGGTCGGGTCGTGCGCGTCCACCACCATGTCTTCGTCTTCCACGTCCTTGGCCAGCCACTGCCAGGCGCCAGCGGGGCTTTTGACCTTTTCCCACTCGTATTTGAACAGCACCTTCAGATAGCCCATGTCCCAGGTGGTCGGATGGGGTTTCCAGGCTCCTTCGATGCCGCTGCCGATTGTATCGCCGCCTTTGCCGCTGCCGAAGCGGCTCTTCCAGCCGAGGCCCTGTTCTTCAACAGGGGCGGCTTCCGGCTCTGGTCCGACCAGGGCGGCATCGCCGGCCCCGTGACACTTGCCGAAGGTATGTCCGCCGGCAACGAGAGCGACGGTTTCTTCATCGTTCATCGCCATGCGCGCAAAGGTTTCGCGTACGTCACGGCCGGAGGCCACCGGGTCCGGGTTGCCGTCAGGTCCTTCCGGGTTCACGTAGATCAGACCCATCTGTACGGCCGCCAGGGGATTGTCCAGGTCCCGTTCACCGGAATAACGGCTGTCGGGCTTGTCGCTCGTCGCCAGCCATTCCTGTTCGCGGCCCCAGTAGATATCCTGCTCCGGTTCCCAGATGTCTGCACGGCCGCCGCCGAAGCCGAAGGTTTTGAAGCCCATCGACTCCAGGGCGCAATTGCCGGCAAGGATCATCAGGTCGGCCCAGGAGATCTTGCGGCCGTACTTCTGCTTGATCGGCCAGAGCAGCCGGCGCGCCTTGTCGAGGTTCACATTATCCGGCCAGCTGTTGAGCGGCGCAAAACGCTGGTTGCCGGTCCCGCCTCCGCCACGTCCGTCGCCGGTACGGTACGTGCCTGCGCTGTGCCAGGCCATGCGGATAAAAAGCGGCCCGTAATGACCGTAATCGGCCGGCCACCACTCCTGCGAGTCGGTCATCAGGGCATAAAGGTCCCGCTTCACCTCTTTAAGGTCGAGGCTCTTGAACGCGTCGGCATAATGGAAACCCTTATCCATGGGATTGGAGAGGGCGGAATGCTGATGAAGGATATTCAGATTCAACTGGTTCGGCCACCAGTCCTGGTTCGTAGGCCCACCGCCGGCAATCTTTTTGCTGCTTCTGCCCGTGACCGGGCACTTGCTGTTTTCACTCATAACGTTTCTCCTATCGTCTATGGATTCGTTCATGACTGGTTGTGAGGCGGCCTTACCCTTATGCCGTATCGATCCATGATCCTATTTTGGGATTTTCACTTTGTCGCCTTTCTTTGCCGGCGGAAATTTCCTGTTAAGGACACGGGGTGAATGTGATGTGTTTTTACTTCTAACAGGCGTTGTTGGTTTGTCAATATTAAAAGAGAATGATTATCCATAAGCAATCAAAAAAAATACGGGGTTATTTCTTCTGGCAGACGGGACAAACGCCGAAGAGTTCAACCTGATGGGAGGTGATCTGGTACCCCGTTGCCTGGGCCACCTCGGACGTAAGCCGGTCAAGCAGGCTGACGTCCGGATCAATGATGCGGTGACATCGGGTACAGATCAGGTGCGGGTGGGGATACGGCTTGTTGCCGTCGTAACGGTTGCGTCCATCGGGGAAGCCGATCTCTAGGATTTCCCCTATTTCCTTGAGCAGGGTGACGGTCTTGTAGACCGTGGCGAGGCTGGTGGTAGGAAACGTGATTTTTACCTGGTTATAGACATATTCAACGCTCGGATGGATGTCGGTACTGACAAAGGCCTGCAGGATGGCAATCCGTTGAGGTGTGATCCGGAATTCACGCTGTCGCAGTTTTTTGAGAATGTCATCCAGACGTTGTTGAGGATTGTTCACAGGGCCACCAATAACGAAAAATAATCAGGAAAACGGATGTCTACAAATAATCACAGGGGGTCACAATTGTCAAGCCGGCTCACTGGAGACTGTGGTGCATGGGAGTCCAAACGTCGTGAGTTTTTGGTGCGGGTAAATAAGGGATTTTAAAGGCAGAAGAACCTATTCCCGATAGGATGTCCGAGTTGGTTTTGGCTCCGAGGACCGTAGGCTAGGTCTGAGAAGACGATCTTCTCGGAGCGCTTCGAAGTCCCGGAATAAAGTCTGTTATAGTTTATCAAGATCATTGCCTTTTGCCCGGAGAGTTTATGTTCCTTGGGTTTTTCCTCACTGTTGCCGCCCTCGTGCTCATGGTTATCTGGATTTTGCTCCAGATCAAGCGTGTCGATCGCACCATCGAACAGGTGGATCGGGCCCTGAATAACCATTCTCCGTCGGATAAAAAATGAAAGACAAGCCGGTTATCGAAGTTGAACAATCCTATCTGAGCCGCGATCTTTCCGAGTTCGATATTACCATGATCGGAGTGGGGGCGATGATCGGAGCCGGTATCTTCGTCCTTACCGGTGTCGCGGCAGGCACGGCGGGCCCGGCTCTGCTGCTGGCCTTTGCACTCAACGGGGTTGTCACGCTCTTCACCGCCATGGTTTATGCGGAACTCGGTTCGGCGATTCCGGAGTCGGGTGGCGGCTACCTTTGGATCAAAGAAGCGTTTGGGCATTCTCAGGGGTTTATTGCCGGATGGATGTCCTGGTTTTCCCATGCCGTTGCCGGGGCCCTCTATGCTCTGGGCTTTGGATCCTATTGTGCGCTGATGCTGAAAAACCTGGGAGTTCCCTTGCCCCAGGGTGTGGCGAACGGTTTCGTGGAAAAAGGATTGGCCGTTCTGGTTGTCCTTGTTTTTCTCTATATCAATTATCGCGGTACCTCTGAAACCGGTGCGGCGGGCAACATCATTACGCTCGCCAAGCTGGTCGTAATCGGGTTATTCGTGGCGTTCGGCCTCTGGGCCGTGGGGCATCGACCGGTTCCGTTGGCCCCGTTCGACCCCTTTTTCCCAAAAGGGTTCGGCGCCGTTTTTATGGCCATGGGCTTTACCTTTATCGCCTTTGAAGGCTATGAAATTATCGTTCAGGCCGGTGAAGAGGTTGAAAATCCGCGGCGCAGCATCCCTCGGGCGGTATTCTGGTCTCTCCTGATCGTGGTACCGATTTACATCCTGGTCGGGGTTGCGTCTCTGGGCGCCATACAGAGCGCCGGCCCGACATGGCAGTTCCTGGGCGAATATAAGGAGCTGGGGCTGGTGAAAGCGGCCGCCCAATTTATGCCTTACGGTTCGTTCGTGCTGCTTCTTGGCGGATTGCTGTCAACCCTGTCGGCATTGAACGCAACCACGTTTTCCTCGACACGGGTGTCCTATGCCATGGGGCGGGACAGGTCTCTGCCGACGGTCTTTGCGAAGATTCATCCTGAAAACCGAACACCCTATGTCGCGCTGGGCGGAACCGGCGTCATTATCCTCATGATGGTTTTGCTCATCCCCATCGAGGAAGTTGCCACAGCCGCAGACGTGATGTTTTTACTGCTGTTCATTCAGGTCAACATGGCGGTATTGAAGATCCGTCGCGACTATCGGGACCGTTTGAATTATGGCTATCTGCTGCCTATGTATCCCTGGGTGCCGATCCTGGGGGTTCTCATGCAGGGTTTTCTGGCGGTTTATCTCTTTCGGTTCAGCCCAAGAGCCTGGTTTATCGCTGTCGGCTGGATCGCCATCGGAACGATTTTTTTCTGGGTTTTTATGCGGAAGCGCTTGCTGCAGGCCGAGGAACCCGTTATCGCCCGATCCAGACTGGTGCGGCGGACTCTGCAGACATCCGGAAAGAGAGTTCTGGTAGCCGTATCCGAAGAGGCCGTCGAGGAAGCGGAGCTTCGCGTGGGTGGGGCTTTGGCACGGGCTTGGAGCGCAAACCTTGTCGCCGTTCATGTTGTGCAGCTGCCCAGGCAGACATCCTTGAGTGCCGGTGCCGGTCAGACGGCTCGTGCGGGGGATCTGGTTGCAAAGCTGGAGCGTTTCGCCAAAAAAACGCAAACAACCCTTCATTCCATGGTGGCCGTCGGCCACTCGATTTCCCACGTTCTTACGGGTCTGGCGCAAGAAAAGGATGTGGAGGTTATGGTGCTTGGATGGCGGGGGCATGTGCATGAGAAGAAGCTGCGTGGCAGCGTTGCCGACGCCGTTTTGCGTGGCTCGCCGACGCACGTGCTGCTCGTGCGGGACCGGGGAATTCCGGAGGCGGTGGAACGGATTGTCCTGGCGGTCAGTCCCGGGATTCGCGAAGCGTTAACCGTCTCAACGGCGCTGTCGCTGGCAAAAGGTTTTGATGCCAACCTGCGGGTGGTGACGCTGGATACAGGGACAATGCCGCAGGAGCAGATACGGGACTGGTTCGAAGGGGTCAGACAGACCGTGGAGGAAACCTTCCCCCTTGAGAGGCTGGAGATGGAAATCCTTGCGGTCGAGGATGTGGTCCAGACCTTGATTCAGGAAGCGAACCGCGCCAACATCCTTGTCATCGGGTCATCGCGGGACTGGGTGGAGAAGGATCACCTGCTCGGCAGGATACCGGATCAGGTTGCCAATCGCTGCAAATCGACGGTGGTTGTCGCCAAACAGGAGGAATCGCGCTATCGATCCCTGTCCCGGAG
>QKGY01000438.1 GCA_003250235.1 Desulfuromonadaceae bacterium | reverse complement strand
TTTCTCGATCTCGTCAAACAGGATGACGGAATAAGGCTTACGCCGGACCGCCTCGGTCAGCTGCCCACCCTCCTCATACCCGACATAGCCGGGAGGAGCACCGATGAGTCGACTGACGGTATGTTTTTCCATGTATTCCGACATATCGATGCGGACCATGTTCTCTTCACTGTCAAACAGGGCCTCTGCCAGGGTCCTGGCAAGCTCCGTCTTACCCACTCCGGTGGGGCCGAGAAAGATGAAAGAACCGATGGGCCGCTGTGGGTCCTTGATGCCGGCGCGTGCCCGGATAACCGCGTCAGCAACCAGTTGCACCGCTTCTTCCTGTCCGACCACCCGCTGGTGCAGAATCTGGTCGAGCTTCAGCAGTTTTTCCCGTTCTCCTTCCATAAGGCGGGTTACCGGAATGCCGGTCCAGCGTGCAATGATTTCAGCAATTTCTTCGTCAGTCACCTCCTCGCGAAACAGGGTGGAGCCCTGCGCACCGCCTTCATGAAGGGATTCTTCCCGCCGCAGCTCCTGTTCAAGCTGGGGCAAGCGGCCATGTTTGAGCTCGGCAGCCCTGTTCAGATCGTACTCCCGTTCGGCCACCTCGATCTGCTGGCGGACCTTCTCGATCTCCTCGCGCAGGGCCTGAACCTTCTTGATCGCCCCCTTCTCCATATCCCACTGGGCTCTCAGGGTGTCGGCCTGGTGTTTGAACTCGGCCAACTCTTTGCGGAGGGTTTCCAGACGATCGCGACTGGCGCGGTCTTTTTCTTTCTTGAGGGCCGCCTCTTCGATCTCCAGCTGCATGACCCTGCGCGTGGCCTCATCGAGTTCCGACGGCATGGAATCGATTTCCGTACGGATCATGGCACAGGCCTCGTCCACCAGATCAATGGCCTTGTCGGGCAGGAAACGGTCGGTGACATAGCGGTTGCTCAGAGTGGCTGCAGCCACCAGGGCATTATCCTGAATACGCACGCCGTGAAACACCTCGAAGCGTTCTTTAAGACCGCGCAGGATACTGATGGTGTCCTCCACCGTCGGCTGATCCACCATGACCGGCTGAAAGCGGCGTTCCAGGGCCGCATCCTTTTCGATGTATTTGCGATACTCATCGAGCGTGGTCGCCCCCAGGCAATGCAGCTCGCCACGGGCCAGCATGGGTTTGAGCATATTGCCGGCATCCATGGAGCCTTCGGCTTTACCCGCCCCGACGATCGTATGCAGCTCATCGATAAAGAGCAGGATGCGCCCCTCGCTCTGGCGGATCTCGTTGAGAACGGCTTTGAGGCGCTCCTCGAACTCGCCGCGGTATTTGGCCCCGGCGACCAGCGCCCCCATATCGAGCGCGAATATCGTCTTGTCCTTGAGGCCCTCCGGCACGTCACCGCGAACGATACGCTGGGCCAGTCCTTCGGCGATGGCCGTCTTACCCACACCCGGTTCGCCGATCAAAACCGGATTGTTCTTGGTTTTTCGGCTCAGAATGCGGATCACCCGACGTATTTCACTGTCGCGGCCGATGACCGGGTCGAGACGCCCCTTTTCGACCTCTTTCACCAAATCCCGCCCATATTTTTCCAGGGCCTCGTAAGTCCCTTCCGGTTCCGGGCTTGTCACGCGCTGGTGACCCCGGACCGCCGTCAGCGCCTGCAGAAGACGGTCTCGCGACACATTGAACTGCGCCAACAGCTTGCCGGAAACGGTCGATTTTCCTTCCTCGACCATGGCAAGGAGCAGATGCTCGACGCTGACATACTCGTCCTTGAGGTGGGTGGCCTCATCCTGAGACTTGATCAGCAGACGGTTGAGCCGCTGGGTGACATAAATCTTTCCGGCTTCAGAGCCTGGACCCGAGACGCTCGGTCGGCGCTCCAGCTCCTGCTTGAGAGCTCCGGCAAGACTAGCGACCGATACGTCCATCTTCTGCAGAAGACGGTCGACCAGCCCTCCTTCCTGTTCAAGCAGAGCCATCAGCAGATGCTCGACATCCACCTCCTGATGGCCATATTTCATGGCCCGTTCCTGGGCCGACTGAATAGCCTCCTGGGTTTTCTGCGTCATTTTGTTGGGGTCCATACACCAATCCTTCTGCTGAGAAAATGCGGATTTCTTTTCCCCGAAAGCTTTCTATCGCTTTCGGGGGTTCAGCGTCCTCATATTACCCGGCGGTTATTTCTATCCGCCGGGGTTTCGCGGCCTCGGCCTTGGGCAGATACAGGGTTAACACGCCGTTTTTCACCTCGGCGGTTGCCTTCTGCGGATCGACCTCATCCGGCAACTGAAACTGTCGGTAATAGGTGACGAGAGTGAATTCACGATACAGGTCTTCATGCTCGGCACCCGCGACGTCACCCTTCAGGGTAAGAATACCCTTTTCAACGCCGATTTCGAGCTGCTCTCGAGAAACACCGGGCATATCGGCAATCAGCGTCAGGCCTCCCTCGGTCTCCAGAATGTCCACCGCGGGGGTGACATGATTCTTGAAGGATCGCGTCGGCTCTTTTGCCAAAGCTTTGCCACTTTCGGAATTATCTAAAAATGCCGTCATTGCCATGTTCGTTCTCCTTTAATTCGAGGGTATCGATGTCCTTGATGATTTAGTTGGCTCAATGAATGCTGACCGCAATCTTTTTCGGTTTGGCTTCCTCTTTTTTGGGAAGAGTGACCCGCAGAATCCCATCGCGGTACTCCGCTGCAACCTTCTCCCCGTCAATCTCGCCCGGCAGTTCGACCGTACGCAGGAAAGAGCCGACGCCGCGCTCCCGGCGATGCCACACTTTGGCCTGTTCGCTGGCGGGAGAATCCTTACGCTCGCCGGACAGCGTCAACGTTCCCTTCTGAAGGGTCATCTCCAGGTCCTTGGCCTCGATACCCGGCACCAGGGCTTCGACATAGTAGTTGTCCGTATCCTGGGTCAGGTTGATACGGGGAAAAGCCCTGGCTCCGAGCCCCGGCAAAAACGCCGGCTCAAACAGGCGGTTTCCGCCAAAGCCTTTGAAGGCATGATCGATTTCCCTGCGCAGATGGTCCATTTCTCTGAAA